>JBBIMZ010000016.1:0-13296 GCA_037444135.1 Solibacteraceae bacterium | reverse complement strand
CGGTGAAGCGCTCTTTGGGCCGGGCACGCCCCGTGGCGTTGAACGCCCAGGCGTTGGCGTTCCAGATGTCGCGGCGCATGTTCAGGAACGCCGCACCATGGAAATCATTCGTTCCCGACTTGGTCACGAAAATCTGGACGCCGCCGCCGAAGCGGCCGTACTCAGCGTCATAGGTGTTGGTGAGCAGCTTGAACTCGCCGAACATCTCGGCGCCGGGGAAGTTGAACACGACGCCGCCGGACTCGGGGATGACGAGACTGGCGCCGTCGATGAGCACCTCCGAAGCGCGTCCGCCGGAGCCGGAGATCGACAGTTCCGTGGTGCCGCGGGAGACGCCCGGCATATAGCCGACGAAGGCCTGGGCATTGCGGATGCCGCCTGTAAACAGCGGCAAGGTGTTCATGAAACGGTTGGAGAAGTTCTGCCCGCGCATCGGCGAGGTGGTCTCGAGCAGCGGAGCTTCCGCCGTTACCGTGACGGTTTCGACCACTTCGCCGAGCTCGAGCCTGAGGTTCAGGTCGAGCCGTTGCGCGATGCGGATCTCGATGTTGGAGCGGCTGAGCTTCTTGAAGCCCACCTTCTCCACCGAAATGGTGTAGACGCCCACCGGCAGGCTGGGGAACACGTACAGGCCGGCTTCCGTCGTGGTCGTTTCCACACGCAGGCCGGTGGCGTCATTGGTGGCGATGACTTTGGCGCCAGGGACCAGCGCCCCGTTGGGGTCGGTGATGACCCCGGAAAGCGAGCCCGTGGCTACCTGAGCCGGGAGCGAAACCACAAATCCCGGGAGCAGCAGAAAACACAACACAAACTTCAACTTCTGGTTATACATCGGTAACTCATGAGCGCCTTGCTTGGGAAAGCGCTTTCCTCCTCTTCGCCCGATACTGATCGCGCCGAGGGAACCCAGTGCGGCGCCCTCGACCTTTCCAGGAAGGCCTACCCTGCCCCCCTTTCGGCGATTGTATTACGAATGCGTTGCCGGCGCAAGCCGCAACCTGTAAATGCGTCGGACCGGACGAGCCGGCCCGGCGCCGGGGGCGGCGAGCGGCGCGCCGGATGTGGAACAATGACAGTTTGTCGCCGTCGTAAAAGTTCTGGAGCAATGGACCTGTGATCGTCGGAGTTCCGAGAGAAACCTTTCCGGGCGAACGAAGAGTAGCCCTGGTGCCCGGAGCGATCGCCCCGGTGTTGAAAGCGGGCGCGGAGGTGGTGCTTGAGGCCGGGGCGGGTGAGAGCGCCGGATTTCCTGACGAAGAGTATGCGGCGAAAGGAGTGCGCGCCGGCGCCACGCGCGAGGAGCTGTTCCAAGCCGCCGACGTGGTGCTCCAGGTGCGGTGTCTCGGCGCCAACCCGGAGGCGGGCCGGGCCGATCTGGAACGGATGCGCCCGGGCCAGGTGATCATCGGTTTTTGGGAGCCGCTGGCGGAGGCGGAACTGGTGGCGGCCGCAGCGGCGCGGGGCGTGACTGCGTTCGCGATGGAACTGATGCCGCGCATCACACGCGCGCAAAGCATGGACGCCCTCTCGTCGATGGCGACGGTGGCCGGCTACAAAGCCGTATTGCTGGCGGCCGACCGGCTGCCTAAGATGTTTCCGATGCTGATGACGGCGGCCGGGACGCTGGCGCCGGCCAAGGTTTTCATCATCGGGGCGGGCGTGGCGGGCCTTCAGGCGATCGCCACCGCCCGGCGCCTGGGCGCCGTCGTGGAAGCCTACGACGTCCGGCCGGCCGTCAAGGAGCAGGTCGAAAGCCTGGGCGCCAGGTATCTGGAGTTGCCGCTCGAGACGGCGGGCGCCGAAGACCAATCCGGCTATGCCCGGGCGCTCGACGAGGAGTTCTACCGGAAGCAGCGGGAGCTGATGCGGAAAGCCGTGGCCGAGCACGACGTGGTCATCAGCACCGCGGCCGTGCCCGGACGGAAAGCGCCCCTGCTGATCACGCGCGAGATGGTGGCGGCGATGCGGCCCGGATCGGTGATCGTCGACGTGGCGGCCGAGCGGGGGGGCAACTGCGAGCTGACCCGCCCCGGCGAGACCGTGGTCGAAAACGGCGTCACGATCCTCGGACCGCTCAATCTGCCGTCGGCCATCGCCGTGCACGCCAGCCAGATGTACGCCCGAAATATCTCTACGTTTCTGCTGAGCATGGTCAAAGAAGGCCGGCTGGCGCCGAATCCGGAAGACGAAATCGTGCGCCAAACGCTGTTGACGCGCGACGGGCGCGTCGTCCATCCACAGGTCCTCGAGCGTCTCGAGAGTTCTCAGGAGCCGTAATGGACACTCTTGTCGTTTCCATCACCATATTCGTTCTGGCCATTTTTGTGGGCTTCGAGGTCATCACGAAGGTGCCGCCGACCCTGCACACTCCGCTGATGTCCGGCTCGAACGCCATTTCCGGGATCACGATCGTCGGGGCGCTGCTTTCGGCGGGCACGCAGCACACGATGCTGACCACGGTGCTCGGGTTCGCCGCCGTCGTCTTCGCCATGATCAACGTCGTGGGCGGCTTTCTCGTCACCGACCGGATGCTCAAGATGTTCCGCCGCAAGCACTGACAATCACCCGCCATGACGAACGCGCTGATCAATCTGGCCTATCTGACGGCCTCGGCTTTGTTCATCTTCGGTCTCAAGGGTTTGTCCCACCCGCGCACCGCCGTGCGGGGGAACCTGCTCGGGGCGACGGGCATGCTCATCGCCATTGTGGTGACGCTGCTCGACCGGCACATCGTCGGTTACACGGTGATCGTCGCCGGTCTGGTGGTCGGGTCGGCGATCGGGGCTACGCTGGCTTTGAAGGTCCGCATGACCGGCATGCCGCAGATGGTGGCCTTGCTCAACGGCTTCGGCGGCGGGGCTTCGGTTCTGGTCGCCGGAGCGGCGCTGATCGAGACGGTCGTCACCGGCCAGCCGGCGGCCACCGACATGCTGGTGGCCACCGGGATGAGCGGGTTGATCGGCGGCGTGACGTTCTGGGGGAGCCTGGTGGCCTTCGCCAAGCTCGAAGAGATCCTCTCGGGCGCACCCGTTCTGTTCAAGGGACAGCACGCGCTCAACGCCGTCCTGCTGGCCGGATCGCTGGCGGCGTGCGCCGCCATCGTCTATGAGCCGTCCAACTTCGCCTGGTACTGGACGCTGGTCGGGCTCTCGTCGGTGCTCGGCGTGCTGGTGACGATTCCCATCGGCGGGGCCGACATGCCGGTGGTGATTTCTCTGCTCAATTCCTACTCGGGGCTGGCGGCGGCGGCGACCGGCTTCGTGCTCACCAACAATATGTTGATCATCGCCGGCGCGCTCGTCGGAGCCTCCGGGATCATCCTGACGGCGATCATGTGCCAGGCGATGAACCGGTCACTGGCGAACGTGCTCTTCGGCGGGGTCGGGGCCGTCGCTCCGACGGCGGCCGCCAGCGCCGACGCGGTCTATGCGGGGAAGGTCAAGGCGGCCTCGGCCGAGGAGATCGCCATGGTGCTCGAGAACGCGCGGCGCGTCGTCATCGTGCCGGGCTACGGCCTGGCGGTCTCGCAGGCGCAGCACCTGTTGCGGCAACTGGCCGATCTGCTCGAAAGCCGCGGCGCCGAGGTGCTTTACGGGATCCACCCGGTGGCGGGCCGGATGCCGGGCCACATGAACGTGCTGCTGGCCGAAGCCGAGGTGCCCTACGAGAAGCTGCTGGAGATGGAAACGGTCAACGGCCTGCTGCCCGACACCGACGTGGCCATCGTCATCGGCGCCAACGACGTCGTCAACCCGATAGCACGTACCGACCCGAGCTCCCCCATCGCCGGCATGCCGATCATCGACGTGGACAAGGCCCGGACCGTGGTGGTGATCAAGCGCAGCCTCAGCCCCGGCTTCGCCGGCATTCCGAACCCGCTGTTCGCCGCCGACAACACGCTCATGTTCTTCTCCGACGGCAAGAAGGCGATCAGCGATCTGATTCACGCAGTCAAGGAGCTCTAGCGTGGCGGAACACAAGCGCATCGTCCTGATCCATGCTCATCCGGATGACGCCGAGATCCTGGCCGGCGGCACGCTGGCGCTGCTGGCCGGGCGCGGCCACCGCGTGACGATCGTGACCATGACGCCGGGCGATTGCGGCTCGAAGGAGCACAGCCCGGAGCAAATCAGCGCCATCCGCCGGGCCGAAGCCCGCGCGGCCGCCGCGCTGATCGGCGCCGACTACGTCTGCGCCGAGTTCCGCGATCTGGCCATCTTTTCCGACGACTCCTCCCGCCGGCGCGTCACGGCGCTGCTGCGGCGGCTCCGGCCGGACCTGGTCCTGACGGCTTCGCCGATCGACTACATGTGCGATCACGAGGCCACGAGCGCGCTCGTACGCGACGCCTGTTTCGGCGCCCCGGCCCCGAACTACGACACCTCGGCCTGGGATCCGGCGCCGGCGCTCGAGGCGATCCCGCACCTGTACTTCGTCGATCCCATCGGCGGCGTGGACCGCGACGGGCGGCTCGTGGCGCCGGATTTCATCGTCGACGTCGCAACCACGTTCGAGACCAAGCGCGCCATGCTGGCCAAACACGAGAGCCAGCGGCAGTGGCTGCTGCGCCATCACGGCATGGACAACTACCTCGACACCATGGAGCAGTGGACCCGCAGCCGCGGCCGGCTCGCCGGCTGCGAGTTCGGCGAAGGCTTCCGCCTCTACAAAGGACATCCCTACCCGCAGACGCCGTTGCTCGAAGAGTTGCTGGGAGCGGACCGGATCCGCCGTCCCGCCGCTTGAGCGGCTACTTCAGCACGGCCAGCAGATTGCTGTAGTCGTCGGTCCAGAGGCGCACCCGCGGATGGGTTCTGAGAGGCGCGGCCGCGCCGGCCGGCACACGGTCGGACAGGCGCGAGGCGTCGCGCGCGAGCAGCGCCCAACTGGAAAAGCAGGTCTCCTGTTCCGGCGAGCCCGGGTGGCGGACGAGCACGCCGTGGACGGCGAACGCATCGGCGGCTCGGGCCACGACCGGCGCCAGCTCCAGGCCCGCGCTGGTGATGTTCAGCGCCAGCACCCCGTCGTGCCTGAGGTGGCGGAAATAGATGGCGAAGGCTTCCCGGGACAGCAGATGCACCGGAATGGAGCCGGCGGAGAAGGCGTCCACGGCGAGGACGTCGAACTGCTGCGGCGCTTCGCGCTCCAGCGACAAGCGGCCGTCGCCGGCTGTGACGTCGACGCGTGCGGGGCAGTCCGCCAGGAACGAGAAGCGCTCGCGCGCCAGGCGGCTCACCTCCGGGTTGAGCTCATAGAAGCGGATGTAGTCGGCCGGCCGCGCGTATGTAGCCAAGGTTCCCGTCCCGAGGCCGATCACGCCGATGCGCGCCGGGCTCGGCAACCGGCCCAGCACCAGGCCGATCCCGGATTCCGGTCCGTAGTAGGTCGTGGGCAGGCGGCGCAGCGCCGGACTCGAGAACTGGCGGCCGTGGTCGACCGTGCCGTGCACCAGCATGCGGATACGCTCGCCGGCGCGCGTGCTCGCAAACTCGATGACGCGCAAGCTTCCATAAAAGTTGCGGACCGCCACCTGGGCGTCGTTCCGGAAAGAGCGGACGTAACGGGCCGCCGTCAGGCCGAGGAACAGCGTCACGGCGGCGGCAAGGGCCGCCATCGAGCGGCTCCGGCGGAAGGCCGCCACCGCCAGGGCGCCGCCGGTCCCGGCGAGAGCCAGCGGAAGTTCGAACGGCCCGGAAAACATCAGCGGGGCCGCCACGGCGACGAACAAGCCGCCCAGCGCTCCGCCGAGCGCCACCCAGATGTAGAAGGACGTCAGCCGGCACGGAGCCGGCTTGCGGCGCGCCAGCTCGCCGTGGGCGAACATCGCGCAAAGAAACAGGCAGGCCGAATAGACCGCGATCGCCGCGCGGTGGTGCGCGATCAGTCTGGGTTCCCACAAGAAGTAGGCTGCGGCGATCAGCGCCAGGGGCTGCAGCCGGAAGTAGAGGCCGGGAACGTAGCAGCGGTCCCAGCCGAAGCAAAGGACAAAGCTCAACAGATAGAGGCTGAGCGGCGCCAACCAAAGAAACGGGACGGAGGCGATGTTCTCAGTGAGGAAATTGGTGGAGGCGACGAGCAGCAGCGACGGCAGCGCGGCCAGAGCCACCCAAGCCCAGCGTTCCGGCCAATGGCCGCCGGTGCCTGCGGCTGTGGGAGGTACCGGAGCGCGCCCGCCGCGGACGGCGGCGACGGCCGCCAGCAGCACGTAGGCGGCGTAAGCCCAGGACCAGAGTTGCGCCTGACGGCCTGCCGGAATATGGGGCTCGATCAAGAACGGATAGGCCAGCAGCGCGCACAGCGACGCGAGGTTCGCCACGGCGTACAGCCGGTAGGGAGCCTGCGGCCCGTTCCGGCGCCAGCGCCAGTGTTGCATCAGCGGGCTCGTGGTCGCCAGCACAAAATAGGGCAAGCCGGCGGTGGCGGCGAGCAGACCGGCGATGCGCAGCGCGGGCTGTTCAGCGCCCTCCGGTTTCCACGCCGGAGCCGGGATGACGGGCAGCGACAGCAGGCTCAAACCGAGCAGCGTCAAGTGCGCCAGCGACTGTGCGCGCGGCCGGAGCCGCGTTGCCAGCCAGTGCACGTACATGTAGCCGGCCACCAACCCGGTCTGGAAGAAAACCAGGCAGACGGTCCAGATCGCCGCCGAACCGCCGAACCAGGGATGAATCAGCTTGGCCAGAATCGGTTCGAGCTGGAACAGCAGGAAGGCGCCGAGGAAGATCGCCGCCGCGTACAGAATCATTCGGGGACTACAGCCCGGCGAAAGCCTGCTCGAGGTCGGCCTGGATGTCTTCGATGGCCTCGATCCCCACGGAGACGCGCAGCAAATTCTCCCGGATGCCCATCCGTTCGCGCTGCTTGGGCGAGATCTCCCGGTGCGAACTCATCACCGGATAGAGAATCATCGTGTGCACGTCGCCGAGCGAGGTGGCGCGCACAATGAGCTTCAGCCGGTCCAGGAACGCGAACACCTCCGCCCGGTCCGCCCCTCTGAGTTCGAAACTGACAATGCCGCCGTAGAGCCCGCCGGCCAGCAGACGCCGCACGGTCGCCGCGTCCGGATGCTCGGCATCATCCGGATAGTAGACCCGCTCGACGCGTGGGTGTGTCCGGAGCCAGGCGGCCAGCCGCCGCGCGTTGGCGCACTGGCGTTCCATGCGCAGCGGAAAGGTCTTGATGCCGCGCATGGTCAGGTAGCTTTCAAACGGTCCGAGCACGGCGCCGCTGGTGCGCGCCAGCGCCCGGAGCCCCGCATAATGGGATTCATCGGTGACGACGATGCCGCCGAGGACATCGCCATGGCCCGCCAGATATTTCGTCGCCGAGTGCACCACGATCGGGACGCCCAGCTCGAGCGGCCGCACCAGAAGCGGCGTGGCGAACGTGTTGTCGACGACCAGCGCGGCGCCGGCCTGCCGCGCCAGCTCCGCCAGCCGGTCAAGCGGCGCCACGCGCAGCAGCGGATTGGAGATCGTCTCCACCAGCAGGCAGCCCGGGCGCAGCTTTGCGACCGCAGGCGCAACGGCTTCGAGATCGCAGACATCGACGAAGGCGCAGGCGACGCCGAGCGGCTCGAGCACCTGCATTAGCAGGTTGAACGTGGCGCCGTAGAGCGCCGTCGAGGCGAGCACCTTCTTAGGCCGGTCCGTCAGAGCGGTCAGGACCGCCATGTGCAGCGCGGCCATGCCTGAGGCGCAAGCGAGCGCTCCGGCGCCGCCTTCGAGCGAAGCCACCAGTTCCTCGAGAGCGACGTTGGTCGGATTCTCGTAGCGGGAGTAGCAGTAGCCGGGCTGCTCGCGCGCGAAGATCCGGTCAAGCTCCTCGGTGGTCTCGTAAAAGTAGCTGGCGGCGCTGTAGATCGGCGTGGTTACCGGAATGGCCGGCGAAGGCTTTTTCCGGTCGCCGGCGTGGACGGCTTGGGTGTGAATCTTCACCGCCTACTTCCTCTTCCAGCGGACGCCCTCGCGGGTGTCCTCCAGCACGATTCCTTTTTCGAGCAGCAGCGCGCGGATCCGGTCGGCGCGGGCGAAGTCGCGGGCCTTGCGCGCTTCGGTCCGTTCCCGGATGAGCGCCTCCACTTCCTCGTCGGAGATGGCCGCCTGGGTGGCCGCCGGCCGGATCACATCGAAGACGCGGTCGAAGCGCTCCAGCAGGTCGCGCGCCGGGGCGACGTTGCCGCTCCGGAAGGCGCCGGAATCCATCGCGATGTTGGACTCGCGGATGTACTCGAAGACGGCCGCCAGCGCCTCGGCGGTGTTCAAGTCGTCGTCGAGCGCCTCCTCGAACTGCCGCCTCGCCTCCTGGGTCCGCGCGGCGATGGCCTCGCTGATTCCCTCGGCGAATGCGCCCGTATCGAGCCGGAGCTGGAAGTTCCGGAGCCGTTCGATGGCGGTTGCGGCCGCCTTGAGGCCGTCGAAGGTGAAGTTGAGCTTCTTGCGGTAGGGCACCGAGGCCAGCAGATAGCGGACCGCCTCGGGCTGGTAGCCGCGCTGAAGCAGGTCGCGCAGCGTATAGAAGTTGCCGAGCGACTTGGCCATCTTCTGGCCTTCGACCAGCAGGTGCTCGGCGTGAAGCCAGAAGCGGACGAACGGCTTTCCGGTGAGCGCCTCCGACTGGGCGATCTCGTTTTCGTGGTGCGGGAAGGTCAGGTCGACGCCTCCGGTGTGGATGTCCAGCGTCTCGCCCAGATATTTCATCGCCATGACGGAGCACTCGATGTGCCAGCCGGGCCGTCCCGGGCCGAGCGGGCCCTCCCAATAGGGCTCCTCGTCCTTGCGCCGCTTCCACAGCACGAAGTCGCGGGCGTCGGCCTTGTCGTATTCGTCGACGTCGACGCGGGCTCCGGGCCGCTGGCCGCTGAAATCGATGTGGGAAAGCTTGCCGTAGTGCGGGAATCCGGCGATGCGGAAGTAGACCGAGCCTTCGCTCTCATACGTGTAACCCTTCTCGCCGAGCTTGCGGATCGCTTCGATCATGTCAGGGATATGGTCGGTGGCGCGGACGAGGAATTCGGGACGCTCCAGCCGCAGGGCGGCGGCGTCTTCGAGGAACGCCTTTTCGTACTCGGCGGTATAGTCCCGGATCGACTGTCCCCGGGCCATGGCGTTGCGGATGATCTTGTCGTCCACGTCGGTGATGTTCATCACCTGGCGGAGCCGGTAGCCGCGATAGCGCAGCCAGCGGCGCAGAATGTCCTGGAAAGTGAAGGTGCGGAGATTGCCGATGTGGACGTAGTGGTAGACAGTGGGCCCGCACGTGTACATCCGCACCGTGTCGCCTTCGAGCGGAGAGAACTCCTCGAGGCGCTGCGACAGCGTGTTGAAAAAGCGCAGGGGCATGAAAGGCTTGACTCTTCATGGTAGCAAGCCGGGCCGGTAGCCCCGCCTGGGGCCGCGCGCCGTTGGGGAAAATAGAAGCTTGTCCACCGCGATTGGGTTCGAAATCCAGGCCGAGTGTCCCCGGACCGGAGCGCGAGCCGGGCTGCTGCACACGGCGCACGGGACCGTGGAGACGCCCGTCTTCATGCCCGTCGGCACGCAGGCGACGGTCAAGGGAGTCCGGCAGACCGAACTGACCAGGGAGTTGGACGCCAAAATCCTGCTGGCCAACACCTACCACCTCTATTTGCGGCCCGGCCACGAGACGGTAGCCCGGCTCGGCGGGCTGCACCGTTTCATGAGCTGGCCGCGGGCGATTCTGACCGACTCGGGCGGCTACCAGGTCTTCAGCCTGGCCCACTTGCGCCAGGTGAGCGAAGAGGGAGTGCTGTTCCGGTCCCACATCGACGGGGAGGCGCACCTGTTCACTCCCGAGTCGACAGTGGACGTGCAACTGGCGCTGGCGAGCGATATCCTCATGGCCCTGGACGAGTGTCTGGCCTACCCGGCCAGCCACGAAGCGGCGCGAAAATCGGTCGCCCGTACGGTGAGGTGGGCGCGCGCCGCGATGGCGCACTACCGGCGGCGCGCCGCCGCGGGCCCGCTGCCGAATCTGCTGTTTCCCATCGTCCAGGGCTCGATGTTCGCCGACCTGCGCGCCCAGTGCGCTTCCGAACTGGTCGAGCTCGGCGCGCCCGGCTACGCCATCGGCGGGCTCTCGGTCGGGGAGCCGCGGGCGCTCAGCCTGGAGATGGTGGAAGCCACCGTGCCGTTGCTGCCGCGCGAGGCGCCGCGGTACGTCATGGGAGTGGGCCTGCCCGAGGAGCTGGCCGAGTACGTCGCACGGGGCGCCGACATGATGGACTGTGTGCCGCCCACGCGCAACGCACGCAACGGCTGCCTGTTCACCAGCCGCGGCCGGCTGATCATCAAGCAGGCGCGTTACAAAGAGGATCCGGCGCCGGTGGACGAGGCCTGCGGGTGCAGCACCTGCCGGAACTATTCGCGCGCCTACCTGCGCCATCTGTTCCAGGCCGGCGAACTGTTGTACGCTACGCTGGCGACGATTCATAATATCTACAGGTACCTTGACATCATGCGCCGGATGAGGCAGGCTATATTGGAAGGGACCTTCGCCAGGTACCTCGAGGAAGTGCGCTCCCTGCCGGTGGACGAACTGTAGCCCAAAGTCAGGTATCGGTTCTCAACTTTGCCGTGGACGGATGGCAGCGAGCGGTGTGCCAAGCCCATTCGGCCTGGCGGCGCCGAGGTGATTCGTGTATTTGAATCTGTGGTTGCTCCAATCGCCGGGTCCGACGAACCCGATCGTCGGTTTCCTGCCCATCATTTTGATCTTCGCGATCTTCTACTTCCTGCTGTTCCTGCCCATGCAGCGGCAGAAAAAGCAGCAGCAGAAGATGATCCGCGAGCTTCAAAAGGGGGTGACGGTTCTCACCAGCGGGGGCCTCATCGGCACGATCGTCCGGCTGGAGGACGACCGGATCGTGTTGCGCGTCAAGCCGAGCAATACCGAGCTGGAGCTGGCGCGCAGCGCAGTGACGGCGCTGGTTGGCGAAAGCGGCCCGCAGAAATGAGAGTAGGGGAATCCCCATGTCACGCAACCTCCAATACAAGGCCCTGCTGATCTTGGCCGTCGTGCTGCTGTGTTTCTACGGCCTGTTCGGCCTGCCGCGGTCGATCGACGAGGCCAAGCGCAACTTCCAGAAGAACCTCCGGCTGGGGCTGGATCTGCGCGGCGGAAGCCACCTGGTCCTTCAGGTGCAAGTTCAGGACGCGTTCAAGGCAGAGGCCGACCTGGTGATCGACCGCCTGAAGGAGGAGCTGGCTAAGGCGCGCATCCCTTACGATTCGATCGACCGCAACGACCCGCAGAGTCTGGAGGAGGCTGATTCGATCGAAGTGCGGATTCACGGCGTGCCCCTGGACAATACGGCGGCCTTCCGCAGCCTCGTCAGCGAACACTTTCCGCAGTGGGTGTTGACGCCGGTCTCCTCGACCGACTACCGGATGACGATGCGGCCGAGCGAGGCGCTGGCGCTGCGGCGGGACACGGTCGAGCGCGCCATCCGGACGATCGAGAACCGGATCAACGGCCTGGGGCTGACCGAGTCCACCGTGCAGCAGCGCGGGCGCTCCGACGCCGAGGCCGAGATTCTGGTGCAGATGCCGGGCGTCGACGATCCGGCGCGCGTCAAAGCGATTCTCCAGACGGCGGCGCTGCTGGAGCTCTGCGAGGTCAAGGACGGTCCGTTCGCCAGCCGTGAGCAGGCCCTGGCCAAACACGGGGGCGTTCTGCCGCTCAACACCCGGCGGGTCCGGGAGGCGCCGCGGGTCGGCCAGCAGAGCGAATCCTGGTACCTGCTCAGCCGCAGCGCCGTCGTCACCGGGCGCGATATCCGCAACGCCCGGGCCGGGCGGGACGAGTTCGGCAAGTGGGAGACCGATTTCACCCTGTCGCAGGAAGCGGCCCGGCGCTTCGGCCGCTTTACCGAGGCCAATATCGGCAACCGCCTCGCGATCGTGCTGGACGGCCAGGTGCGCAGCGCCCCGGTGATTCAGAGCCGGATCGAAGACAGCGGGCGCATCACCGGCGCCGCCAGCGAGCAGGAGGCGGCCGATCTGGCGATCGTCTTGAAGGCCGGTTCGCTGCCGGCCGGCATTTCGTACCTGGAGGAGCGCACGGTCGGCCCGTCGTTAGGGGCCGACTCGATCCGCCAGGGCTTCTTCGCCGGAACCGTCGGCCTGATTGCCGTGGTGGCGATCATGCTGCTCTACTACAAAAAGAGCGGCGTCAACGCAACGCTGGCGCTGGTGTTGAACGCGTGGATCCTGCTGGCGGCGCTCAGCTATTTCGAGGCGGTTCTGACGCTTCCGGGCATCGCCGGCATCATCCTCACCATCGGCATGGCGGTCGACAGCAATGTGTTGATCTTCGAGCGGATCAAGGAAGAGATGGCTAACGGGAAGGCGATCCCGGCGGCGATCGACACGGGGTTTTCGCGGGCGTTTCTCACCATCATCGATACGCACGTGACGACGGTGGTCGCCTGCGCGTTCCTGTTCATCTTCGGCACCGGACCGGTCAAGGGCTTCGCCGTGACGCTGATCATCGGGTTGGTGGCGAACGTCTTCACCGCCGTCTTTGTCTCCAAGGCGATCTTCCAGTGGGGGATCGAGCGGAGCCGCCGGTTGGTGAGCTTGAGTATTTGAACGGGTTGTGGTACGTTTTGGTGATCGATAGCGGGAACAAGCGAGGCGCCGGCTGTGTCTAAGACAAACAGGCACCGGCGCAGCATGCTGCATGGAGCTACTCAAGAATCCGAATTTTGATTTCCTGGGCAAGAAGTGGCCCTTCATCTTCGCTTCGCTGGTGCTCATCGCGGCGGGCATGGTGAGCCTCACCGTCAAGGGGGGGCCCCGCTACGGCATTGATTTCAAAGGCGGAGTCCTCATGTATCTGCGCTTTGCCCAGCAGCCTCCGATGGACGAGCTGCGGGCGGCGCTCCGAGAGCGGCTCACGGGGGATATTTCCGTTCAGGACGTGATCGGCTCCGACGAGGTCATGGTGAGCACGGAACTGGCCGGCGAAGCCGAGCTCGACCAGGCGCGGCGGGTGATGATCGAGACGCTGAGCGCGCGGTTCGGCAGCCGGGACGGGCGCCCGGACTTCAACAACGCGGGCCAGCAACTGATCGCGGACCGGCTGCGCGAGCCGCTCCAGCGCAAGAACGTGGCGCTTTCGGAAGAGCAGCTCCAGTCGCTGGCGGCGGCGCTCCGGCAGTTTCGGGACACCCCGCCCCGCAGCGGCTTGGTGCGGAGCTTCGACGAGCTGTCGCCGGTGCCGGGCGCCACGCCGGAGGTGATTGCGACCTTGAAAGAACAGTTCAGTCTGGCGCCG
>JBBIMZ010000015.1:11606-16295 GCA_037444135.1 Solibacteraceae bacterium | reverse complement strand
CGCCTCAACTACGAAGTGCAGTTGCGGCCGTTCGCCTCCGATTTTCTGTTCATCGCCGGCGAGCCCGAAGCGTTGCGCGTCGATTCCCCGGTGCTGATCCGCACCCGTTCCGGCAGCTTCCGGCTGGGAGCGCCGGCCGCAGACTTGCTCCGCTATGGCGTCTATAGCTTTCTTGAAGAGACAGCCGAGGATGCGCCGGCCAGTGCGCCGCCGCTGGCGCCGGCCGCCCGCGCCGCCTACCTCCACCTGCCGCCGCTTGATCCCCGGGTGCGCGAGCTGGCGCTGCGCCTCACCCAGCCCTACGCCGCCGAAGCGGACAAGGCGCGGGCGATCGAACGGTATCTGCGGACGACGTACCGCTACACGCTGGAGCTCCCCAGGACCGAGCCGGCCGATCCCATCGCCCACTTCCTGTTCGAGCGGCGGGCGGGCCACTGCGAATATTTCGCCTCGGCGATGGCGGTGATGCTGCGCGCGGCCGGCATCCCCTCGCGTGTGGCGACGGGCTTTCTCGGCGGGGTCTACAACCCGCTCAGCGGCTGGCACGTCATCCGCGCCTCGGACGCCCACAGTTGGGTCGAGGCCTTCTTGCCCCGCGGCGGGTGGAGCACGTTCGATCCGACGCCGCCCGATCCGGCGGCGGGGGTCGGGGCAGGCCTTCGGATGCGCCTGATGCTGCTGGCCGACGCCGCCGAGACGTTCTGGAACGACTGGGTGCTGCTCTACGACCTGGACCGCCAGTTGACGCTGGCGGGTCGCGTCGAGCAGTCCCGGCGCAACCTTTCGCAGGGCTGGCTCCGGCAGCTCGGGCAACTCTGGGATCACGCCGGGGCGGCGGCGGCCTGGTTCCTGCACCGTCTGGCGTCGATCGCGGCGGCGCTCGGACTTGGTGCCGGATTGTGGCTGGTCATCCCAGGCTTGGCAAGACATCTCCGCACGCAGTGGCGCGCGCGGCGCGTCTTGCAGGGAAAAGCGGACGCCTCGGACGCCACGCTGCTCTACCGGCGCGCGCTGGCGCTGCTGAGGCGCCGCGGCATCGAGAAACCGCCTGCCGTGTCGCCCGCGGAGTTTGCTCAATCGATCCCCTCGCCGGAGATCGCCTCAATACTGGTCGAGCTGACCCGCGCCTACAACCGTCTCCGGTTCGGAGGTCATGGAACCGCAGCGGCCGAGATGGTCGCCCGCCTTCAGCAGCTCGAGCGCTGCCTGTCGGGATTGAGAAGAAGGCGCGTTGCACCGACATAATATAATGGATCGATTTGCTGGAGCCCGTGACTGAGCCAATCCTGCTGACCGGACTGTTTCCGCACCCGCATCTGGGTGACGAGCTCAATCACGCCATCATTCAGTCGGAAATCGAAGGCGGCGTCAATCTGAACGATCTGCCGGTCCAGAGCAGGCTCGAGATCGAGACGCAGAACCACATCTACACGCTGGTGAACCTCGGCGGCGGCGCGGCCCTGCTCTGCGGTCACCCGCAGTACTGTCCCGAGCCGGCGCTGGTCCGAATTCACGGTTCCTCTTGGGGCGGCTCGATGCTCAAGACCGCCTTCGTCGGCCGGGGCATGCACCTGGAGTTCCGCCATCCGGACTACCCGGAGCCGATCGTGACGTCGCGCATCGTCGAGATCCGCCAGACCCGCTGAGGCGATTCTCCTGATTCCCGGAGCGGAAATCCCGGAATCGGGATCCGCCGAGTCAGGATCTTAGCGCAATTCGCGCGCCGCTCGAGGTAATCCGCACAAACCAACGGGGATCGCCGTCAACTGAGGACGCGCTTGAGACGTTGGCAGGCGGCGTGCTCGACTTGAAGCGTAACTTCCCGCTCGCTGAATTCCCTCGGTCTGGGAACTCTGGGCATCGAAGAGGAGGATCCATTTATGTACAAGCAAAGGCAATTGCGGGCGCCCTCACGATGGGCGTTCGCTGTATCGGCGGCGCTGGGGTTTTCGCTCGTCACGTTTTCCGGCAACGCCCAGGAAGTCAGCGCCGGCATCACCGGCCGCATCACCGATCCGTCGGGCGCGGCGATCGTGGGCGCCAAAGTCACGGCCCGGCACACCAGCCGCGGCACGGAGTGGCCCGCGCAAACCAACGAAGAAGGCATCTACGCTTTTCCGCGGATCCCGGTCGGGACCTACGACGTCACGGTCGAGGCGTCCGGCTTTAAAACCGCCACGCGGCCGGGCATCGTCCTGGAGCTCAACCAGCGCGCCCGCGTCGACATCACGATGGAGCTCGGCGCCGTCAGCGAAACCGTCGAAGTCGTCGGGGCGGCGCCGCTGCTCAACACCGAGACGACCATCGTCGGCTCGGTCATCACTTCAAATCAGGTGGTGAACACCCCGCTGATCAGCCGAAACTTCATTGCGCTGACGCTCCTAGCGCCCGGAGTGACCACGACCAATCCGGCGGCGTTCAACAACGGCGTGCGCACCAGCGGCGGCGGGCGGCCCTACGTCAACGGCAACCGCAAGGAAGCCAACAACTTCCTGCTCGACGGCGTGGACAACAATCACACTTCCGACAATCTCACGGCGTATCAACCCAACCTGGACGCCATCCAGGAAGTGAAGATGATCACCAATAACGCCTCGGCCGAATTCGGCAACTTTCAGGGCGGCGTGATCAACGTGACGATCAAGTCGGGCACGAATGACTGGCACGGTTCGGCCTTCGAGTTCTTCCGGAACGATAAGCTGAACGCCAACAACTGGGCGCGCAACTGGCAAGGCAACCCGCGCTCGCCCATCCGCTGGAATGAATTCGGCGGCACGCTCGGCGGGCCGCTCAAGCGCGACCGCTTGTTCATCTTCGGCGACTATCAGGGCATCCGGCGCAACACGCCGCCGGCGGTGGGCACAATTTCAGTGGTGCCGGCCGAATTCCGAACCGGCGACTTCTCGCGGCTGCTCTCCGAGCGCCGTGTTCAACTCTACGACCCCTTGACGACAACCTCGACCGGAACGAGGCAGCCCTTCGCGAACAACCAAATCCCGGTTGCCCGGCGCAATATTGTCGCCACGAATCTGTTCAATTCCCCGGACCTGTATCCACTTCCGCTCAACAGCGGCTTGCGGTTCAACCAACTGAACTCCTCCCGGAACCAGCTGGTCTCCGACCAGTTCGACGTCAAGTTCGACGCCAAGATGACACACAAGGACGACTTGTCGGTGCGCTATTCCTGGGGCCGGCAAGAGCTGCCGGGGCAGAACAGCTTCCCCCTGTTCTTTAACAGCTTCAACCACGCCCCGTTCCAGAACGGGGTGATCAACTGGACCAGGACGATCAACCCGACCATGGTGAACGAGCTGCGCGCCGGCGCCAACCGCATCGTGCTGTGGAACGGAGGCGAGGACAAAGGCTTGGGGAACGTGGCCGAAAAGCTCGGCATCCAGCAAGGCAACGACCGCGGGCCCGGCCTGATGTCGCTCCAGTTCACCGGCGGCCTGGCCGACGGCATCGGCAGCGCCAACATCGGCACGCAGCAGAAATTCCCTAACAACACCTATCACTTCGCCGACAACTTCACGCTGATTCGCGGGCGGCACATGATGAAGATGGGCGGCCAGCTCCTGCGCCAGCAAATGAATCCGTTCTACGCCGGCAACAACGGCCGCACCGGCTTTATCCGCTTCGACGGGCGCTTCACGGGTGCGAGCCCGTCTGCGACCGGCCTGGCGGAAGCCGACTTCTTCCTCGGCTATCCGTCGCGCGCCGGCCGCGGCGTCAACGCCGGAAGCTGGGGGCACCGCAAGATCATCCTGGGCTTTTATTTCCAGGACGACTGGCGAGCCACCGACACGCTGACGCTCAACCTGGGCCTGCGCTGGGAGTATCACAGCCCGCTGGTGGAGGTGGCCGACCGGCAGTCCAACTTCGAGCCGTTCAGCGGCAAGCTCTTGCTGGCGGGCCAGGACGGCAACAGCCGCGCCCTCTACGAGCCGTTCAAGAAGGACTTCCAGCCCCGGGTCGGCTTCGCCTGGACCCCGGCGGCGCTCGGCAAAAAGACGGTCTTCCGCGGCGCCTATACCATTTCGTCGTTCATGGAGGGAACCGGCACGAACCTGCGCCTGCCGCTGAATCCGCCCTTCAACGTCGAGTTCGAATCGATTTACGAAAGCGGACCGATCGGCCAGACGACGGAGCAGGGCTTCACGGTCGTCTCGGCGCGCGATCCTTTCGTCGGCAGCAACATCCGGCTCTGGGATCCGTTCGTCCGCCCGGCGCACGTGCAGCAGTGGAGTTTCATCATCGAACACCAGCTGCCTGCCTTAACGGTCCTCAGCGTGGGATACGTCGGCCAGCACGGCACTCACCTGGTCGTGCCGATGCCCTACTTCCAGCGGCGCCTTCTCGCCGACGGCACCACCCAGCCGAGTCCGTACCTGTCCGGCAACCCGCTACTTTCCCGGATCGCGCAGATTTCCGGCACCGAATCGAATGGCAACCAGCGCTATGACTCCCTGCAGGTCCAGGTGCGCAAGCGCTATTCGGCGGGCCTCGAGTACCAGATCTCCTATACCTTCTCGAAGGGCATGAGCGACGCCATCGGCTACTACGGTGAAGGCGGACAGGCGGCTTCGCAGTCGGCTTACTGGCAATACCTGTACGACCGCAAGGCCGAATGGGGACCCACCTACTTCGACGCCAAGCAGATGCTGACCTTCGTCCACACCTACGCGCTCC
>JBBIMZ010000015.1:0-11596 GCA_037444135.1 Solibacteraceae bacterium | reverse complement strand
GCATCCGGTCGTCAACGGCGCCCTGGGCGGCTGGCAGATCGGCGGTATCTTGTCGCTGCGCTCGGGCTTTCCTCTCACCATCCGGGCCTCGGACCGGTCGGGAACCATTTCCCGCGGCGCACGCGCCGACCGCGTCGGCGACGGCGAGGGGCCCAAGCAGGTCGGCCCCGGAACCACTTGGCTTGACAAATCCGCCTTCCGCGAACCTCGCCAAGGAACGCTCGGCAACTCCGGCGTCGGCGTGGTCCGCGGACCGGGGCTGGCGCAATACGACCTCTCGCTCCAGAAAGTGTTTCCCATTAAGGAGCGTTTCAATCTGGAGTTCCGAGCGGAATTCTTCAACCTGACGAATACGCCCCACTTCAGCGCGCCGAACACCAACGCCTCCAGCGTCACGTTCGGCGAGATCACCGGCGCGCAGGGGGAACGCGAAATTCAGTTCGCCCTGAAGCTGGTCTTCTGATCGCGCCGATTCCACGCGCGGAGGAGAGCCGGCGGCCCAGCTCAGCGGCTGGGCCGCCAGGTTTTTTCATCTGCAAAGTTTGCAGTAGCGGTCGCGCCGGGCACCCGCCTCCTGCTCGCGAGTTCGTGACGCCTGGCAGCAAGCAACTGCAAGAGTTGCAGATGTCGGCGGTTTCACCCTGAGATCGTGTCTGCTCGGTGGCGGGAATATCTCCCATGATTATCGAGGGATACAAGAACTTCCCGAAGGCGTACAGCGTCCTGGAGCTTCAAATGCTACCTTCACGAACAGGAGGTTTTCCACCAAGCATGAAACGACTCATTGTCTTGGCAACCGCTCTGACTTTCCTCACTGGCACCGTCGCCTTCCCGCAGGCGGGCAGCCAGACTACTACTCAGACGGAGAAGAAGGAGGAAAAGAAGAAGGAAGAGAAGAAGAAGGAAGAGAAGAAGAAGGAAGAGAAGAAATCCTGATCTTCCGTCAAGCCGCCTCGAGGGTCACCGCTCTCAAGCGGCGCTTCTTCGATTTCCGTAACGCCGCCGGGTCGCCCGCCCTCCGCGATGGGGGGCGGCGGACCGGCGAGAAAGACAGGAAAGTGCCACTCTATCGACTGGTTGACGAGAGCGCCAAGGCGCTCGAGACCACGCCGGAGGTGCTCGAGGAATTCGAGTCGAACGGCTGGATCAGGACGGTCGAGAAGAACGGTCACCGATACCTGGCGGGCAGCGAAGAGTACAAGGCGCGGTTCATTTTGAGCTTACAGCGGCGGTTGCACCTGGACAACCGGCAAATCTCGCAGATTCTGCGGGAGCAGAGGCCGCCATATTCGTTGGAGGCAGCCAGCCAGGCGGTCGCGCAGAGCCGGCAGCGCAAGGGAGCCCGGCGGGACGGGTGAGGAATGAGCGATGGGGATTTCTACGCCCGACGAACGGGGCGCGCTGCACCGAAAGCTGGCCGAGCTGCGCCGTCTGTGCGCCAGGGCGCCCGCTGACCCGGACTTGCGGCTGGCGCTGGTGCGGGTGTTGTTGGAACTGGAGATGTGGGACGCGGCGGAGGCTGAGTTGCGTGCCGTGATTGCCATGGCTCCGAACAGCCTCGAGGCGCGGGAAATGCTGGAGTTGGCGTTGCGCCGGCAACAGCCGAGGTCCGCCTGAGCGCTCCCGCCTTGCGGCGGTACACTGAAAATCGTGATGGTCGACCGGCGAGGGCAGTTACGCCTGTTTGGCGTTCCCTACTGGATGATTCTGGCGGGGCTGGCGGCTGCGGCAGCGGCTTTGATCGTCGCCCTGATCCTGCACGTGCCGCCTCGCCATGCGCAGATCGCCGACTGGACCCCGGTGGACGAGCTGCTCGATCAGGCCCGCTCCGACTGGAAGCAACTTTTCGTCGTCTCCTCGCTGCTGGCCGTCACCCTGACAATAACGGTCCTGACGGTCTACTCTTATATCGCCACCCGTGAGAAGCTGGCTGAAGTGCAGACGGCGTCGAAGGCGATCCTGGAGAGCTTGGCCGGAGGCGTGCTGACGCTGGACTTGCAGGGCCGGTTGACGATCGTCAACAAAGCCGCCAGTCAGATTTTGGAGATTCGGGAAGATCCCCCGTTCCCGACCCTGGCCGTCCTGGGCCAGAAGCATCCCAAGCTGGTCGAAATCATTCGCCGCGCGCTGCTGGAAGAGGTCTATGCCCAAGATTTTGACTGGACGTTCCTGAATTCCGCCAACGCACTTGTGCACCTGCGGGCGAACATCTCGCCGCAGGCCGATGACGGCGGACGGCGTGTCGGCATCGTCGTGCTGATCAAAGACGTCACCCATCTGGTGCGGATGGAGCAGGAGTTGCGCAAGCGCGACCGGCTGGCTGCGGCGGGTTCTCTGGCCGCCGGGATCGCTCACGAAATCCGCAACCCGCTCAGCGCCCTGGAACTGAACCTGCGGCTGCTGCGCGACGAACTGCGCAATCCGGCGGCGGCACGCGAGGAAATCGACGGGTACTTTGACGTCCTGTTCGCCGAGACCCGCCGGCTCAATCGCATCACGTCGAACTTTCTCCAACTGTCGCGCCCGGCGCCGCTCGTCAAGAGCCGGCTGCCGGTTCAAAAGCCGGTCCGGCAAGTGGCGCGCCTGCTGGAAACCGAGGCGCAGGAAAGGAACGTCCGGATCGAACTCGATCTCGGCGGCGAGGAGATTAACGTGCTGGGGGAGGAGACCAAGCTCGAACAGGTCTGCCTCAATATTCTGATCAACGCCATCCAGGCGATGCCTCATGGCGGCGTGGCGCGGGTGACGGTGCGCCGCCGGAGCGCCGACGAGGGCGAATGGGCCGAGATCGTCTTCGCCGATACGGGCGTGGGGATCCCTCCGGAGAACATCCCGCACCTGTTCGATCCCTACTTCACCACGCGGTCTGATGGCACAGGCCTGGGATTGGCCATCGCCGACCGGATCGTGGCCGACCACGGCGGCAGCATCCTGGTGGCGAGCTCTCCCGGACAGGGCGCCACGCTGACCGTCCGCCTGCCGGTCGCTAAAGAGGAGGAGACGGCCGGCATCTCCGCGGAGGCCGCATGTGCGGCGAAATCCTGGTCGTAGATGACGAGGCCAATCTTCGCGAGGCGCTGGTCAAGCTGCTGGCACGCCACGGTCACCGCGTCCAGGCGGTGGGCAGCGCTGCGGAAGCGTTCGACCTGGTCAGGGGGAGGCGGCTGCAACTGGTGCTGACCGATCTGCGCCTGCCCGGCGCCGACGGCTTGTCGCTGCTGCGCCAGATCAAGTCCTGCGACCCGGCCGTCGAGGTGATCGTCATGACCGCCTACGGCACCGTCCAGACGGCGGTCGAGGCGATGCGCGAAGGCGCTTATGACTACGTGGAGAAGCCGCTCGACCAGGACCGGTTGCTGCTGGTCGTCGAGCGGGCCCTCGAACGCTACGCGCTGTCGGAGGAAAACACGCGCCTGCGCCGCGCCGTGCGCACCGAGACCGAATACGGCGGCCTGATCGGCAAATCGGCGGCCATGGCGCACGTCTACCAGTTCATCGAAATGGTGGCGCCGGCCAACGCCACCGTGCTGCTGACCGGCGAAAGCGGCGTCGGCAAGGAACTGATCGCCCGGGCCATCCACCAGCGCAGCCCGCGTTGCCAGGGGCCGATTATTTCGCTCAATTGCGGCGCCATCCCCGAGACGCTGCTTGAGAGCGAGCTGTTCGGCTTCGAGAAGGGGGCCTTCACCGGCGCTTACACGGCGCGGCCGGGCATGATCGAGCTGTCGCATGGCGGCACGTTGTTTTTGGACGAGGTCGCCGAGATGAGCCCCAAGACGCAAATCGAGCTGCTGCGCGTGCTCGAAACGCGCGAAGTGCGCCGCTTGGGTGGCGCCCGGGTGATCCCGGTCGACATCCGCGTCATTGCCGCGACGAACAAGAACCTGGCCGAGGCCGTCGCCGCCCGGACCTTCCGGGAAGATCTTTACTACCGCTTGAACGTGCTGCCGCTGCGCGTTCCGGCCCTCCGGGAGCGCGTCGAAGACATCCCGCTGCTGGCCGAACGGTTCCTGGAGGAGTTCGCCGAGACCTACCGCCGGCCGCGCAAACGGCTTTCGCGCGCGGCGCTGGAGCTGCTGTCAGCGCATTCGTGGCCGGGCAACGTGCGCGAGCTTCGCAACCTGATGGAGCGTCTTACCGTCACCGTGGAAGGCGCGGTGATCGGTCCGGAAGATTTGCCGCCGGAGTACCGGCCGGCGCAGGCGGCGACGCGCACCATCGAAGTGCCGCTCGGAACGCCGCTCCGGAAGGTCGAGGAGATCGTGATCCGCAGGACGTTGGCCGAGGTGACCTCCCATCGTGAGAAGGCCGCGCGGCTGCTGGCGATCAGCCCCCGGGCGCTCCACTACAAGCTCCGGCGCTACGGGATCGAGACCGAGCGCACGCCGCCCTCCTCCTAGGTGCGTTACGCTGGTGTCCGGGTGAAGACGATCTTCCACGTCGACATGGATGCGTTTTTCGTCTCGGTGGAAGAGCTCTTCGACCCGTCGCTCAAGGGCAAGCCGGTCGTCGTCGGCGGCCGGCCGGACGAGCGGGGCGTGGTGGCGGCGGCGTCTTATGAAGCGCGCAAGTTCGGCGTCCATTCGGCAATGCCGTTGCGAACGGCAGCGCGCCTGTGCCCCCACGCGATCTTCCTCCGAGGCCACCCGGACCGCTACCGGGAAGTCTCCGAAAAGGTCTTCGGTGTGTTGCAGCACTTTTCGCCCCGAGTGGAGATGGCTTCGATCGACGAAGCCTATCTGGACATGACGGGCACCGAGCGGCTGCATGGGCCGCCGTTCCAAGCCGCCCACCTACTCCACCAAGCGGTCCTGCGCGATACGGGCTTGAACTGCTCGATCGGCATTGCGACCTCGCGGCTGGTGGCCAAGGTCGCCTCCGACCAGGCCAAACCCAACGGCATCTTATGGGTCCTTCCAGGCGCGGAAGCGCGCTTTCTGGCGCCCCTCGAAGTCCGCCGCATCCCCGGAGTGGGAAAGGTCACCGAGGAGAGCCTGCGCCGGCTGGGTGTCCGCAAGGTCGGCGACCTGGCGCGGATGGACGAGGCGTTCCTCCGGGACCGGTTCGGCCGCTGGGGCCTGGCTCTGGCGGGCAAGGCTCGCGGAGAGGACGCCGGCGGCTGGTTCGATGCGGACATCGGGGCGGCCGAAGATCCCAAGTCGATCAGTCACGAACACACCTTCCGCAACGACACGGCCGATCGAGACGTCCTGGAGGCGATGCTGGCGCGCCTGACGGAGATGGTAGCGCGGCGCCTGCGCGAGCACCGGCTTTACGCACGCACGATCCAGATCAAGCTGCGCTACCGGGATTTCTTCACGATCACGCGCGCCCGGACGCTCGATCGCGCCACCTGGCTCGATGCCGAACTGCTCGCTGAAGCCCGCGCGCTGTTCCGGAAGAACTGGACGGGAAAGCCGCTGCGCCTCGTCGGGGTCTGCGCCACAGGGCTCGAGCGCACCGAAGGGCAGATGGGCCTGCTGGACCAGCCGCAGAAGGAGCGCTGGGAACGGGCTCTGGCCGCCGTGGACCGCCTGCGTGACCGCTTCGGCGCCTCCAGCGTGTCGCTGGGCGCTTCCCTGAAGGGAAGCTTCGAGGAGCGGACGCACGAAAACCCGGCGGGCCTCCCGGGCAAGCTACGGAGGGAGTAACCGGGTTCAATCCCGGGCGCTGGGCGCCTGGAAGATCGCCTCGTTCAACCGGGCGACAACCTCCTGCGGATCGAGGCCGCTCTTGCGGGCGACCTGCTCGATCGAACAGTCGTCGCAGGAGGCGCGGAAGCCGTATTCCTCAAAGACGGGCACGCTCGCCGGATGGCGCACTTTCACCTCGCGCACCAACATACTCACCCGGACCAGCTCATCGAAGCGCATGCTCAGACAGCTCATCCCAGTCTACTACACCGGGCTTCAGGAGGAACTATCGGATCAGCCTGTCCGTATTATGAAGGTAGTGCAGGCCAACGCCTCCATCGCCGAAGCTCTGCGGGTGGCGCTCGCCTCGCTGCGGGCGAGCAAGCTGCGCAGCTTTCTGACGCTGCTCGGCATCATCCTCTCGACGGCGACGCTGATCCTGGTCATGAGCGTCATCCACGGCATGGACCTCTACATCGCTGAAAACGTCTCCGACATGGGCGTCGACGGCTTTCGTGTGGTCCGGATGGCCTTCCTGGGAAATTTCGACCCGAGGAAGTACCTCGAACTGCTGAAGAAGAATCCCCAGTTACGCCCCGAGGAGTATTCCTTTCTCAAGGGGCGCGCGACGCTGGTGCGCGAGATCGGCATTCACGCCGAACGGCGCGTGCCGGTCACTTTCCGGGGGCGGCAGCTCGACGCCGTGGCGGTCCGGGGCGCCACGCCGAACTTCGGCGTGCTGACGAATACGCGCGTCGCCATGGGACGCTTCTTTACTGACGCCGACAACCGCCGGCGCCTGGCCGTGGCGTTCATCGGAAATGACGTCCGCGAGGAGTTCTTCCCCAACGTCGATCCGGTCGGCAAAGTGATCGAGATTCAGGGCCGGCCGTTCGAGGTGATCGGGTCGGCGCAGGCGCAAGGCAGCGTCTTCGGCCAGTCCAAAGACAGCTTTGTCGTGATTCCGATCGAGACGTACTTCAAGATGTACGGAAGCCGGTCGGGCATGTCGATTCTGGCCCTGGCGCGCGATCGCGACCACCTGTATCAGGCGCAGGACGAAGTGCGCATGTTGTTGCGCGCTTACCGCCACTTGCGGCCCGGCCAGGAGGACAACTTCGCCATCCTCAGCTCGGACGCGCTGGTGGAGGCCTGGGACCGGCTCACGGGAGTGATCGCCGCGGCCGCCGTGGCCGTAGTGTCCGTCTTCATGGTGGTCGGCGGAGTGGTCATCATGAACATCATGCTGGCCGCCGTGACCGAGCGCACGCACGAGATCGGCATCCGCAAGTCGGTCGGCGCGCGGCGGCGGGATATCTTGAAACAGTTCCTGGTCGAGTCGTCCCTGCTCGCCGCCTCCGGCGGTCTGACGGGTGTCCTGGTCGCAGCGATTCTTACCTACGTGGGCGGCAAACTCACGCCCGTGCCGATGTCGGTGCCGACGACGGCGGTGGTCGTGGGTGTGGGTCTTTCGGCGGCCGTGGGCCTGTTCTTCGGCATCTACCCCGCGCAGCGGGCCGCGCGCCTGGACCCGATCGAGGCGCTGAGGGTGGAGCGGTGAGTTTCGCCGCCTTCCGCTCGGCCGCCGAGATGGCCCTGGCCACGATCTGGCAACACAAGCTCCGGTCGGTGCTCACGGTGCTGGGCGTCATCATCGGTACGAGCACGATCATCGGCGTCGGCTCGATCATCACCGGCATGGATGCGGCGATCACGAACATCTTGCGCAGCTTTGGCACCGACACCCTGATCGTGTTCAAGTTTAAGGTCGGCTTGCGTTTCAGCCTGAGCGCCGAAGAGCGGCAGCGGAAACCCCTCACGCTCGAAAACGCGCGCGCGATCGCCGAGCGCTGCCCGTCGGTGGCTCACGTGAGCCCGTACCTGTTCCCCATGTCGGGAATTCACCGCGCCAAGTACCAGGGCGCCGACACCTATGATGTCGAACTCGGAGGTACGGAGGAGGGATACGCCAGCGGCGGCCAGGCGGAGCTGACGTACGGGCGTTTCCTGAGCGAGACCGATAACCGCTTCCGCCGCCCCGTCGCCGTGCTGGGTGAGGATGTCTACAAGGCGCTGTTCTCGACGGGCGATCCGACCGGCAAGACGATCGACGTCGACGGACGCCAGCTGGAGGTGATCGGCGTGATGAAGCGCCCGTCGGCTTCCTTTCCCGGCCAGCAGGATACTCGCATCCTGCTGCCGTACTTCACCATGAGGAAGTTCTTCCCTCAAGCGGAGGAGAACATGCTGATGGTGGTGGCCAAGCCCGGCAAGCTGGCTCAGGCGCGCGATGAAGTCACCGCCGTGCTGAGGATCGAGCGGCGCGTCGCCCACGGCAAGCCGGACAATTTCGCCATCTCCACGGCCGAACAGATGGTCGAGGACTTCCGCAACGTGATGTCGACGACGGCGCTGGTGATGGTCGTGCTGAGTTCGATCGGTTTGCTGGTCGGCGGCATCGGGGTGATGAACATCATGCTGGTGTCGGTCACCGAGCGAACGCGCGAGATCGGCGTGCGGAAGGCGGTCGGCGCGCGCCGCCTCGACATCGTCACCCAATTCTTGACCGAAGCGGTGGTGCTGACCGGCCTCGGGGGACTGCTGGGGATGGGCTTCGGCTGGCTGATTTCCGTGGGTACCCGCTTTGCCTTCTCCTCGCTGCCGACGAGCGTTCCTCTGTGGGCGGCCGCGCTCGGCGTGCTGGTCTCGGTGGGCGTCGGGCTGTTCTTCGGGATCTGGCCCGCGAGCAAGGCGACCCGGCTCGACCCCGTCGAGGCGCTCCGCTACGAATAGCCAAGGGCGAACATTGCCGGCCTCCGCCACTAATAGTCAGGAATCGCGGCGCGGCGATTCCGTCCGCCCTGAAGCCGAACGCTTCCGGGACCGATCATTGTTGGGCGGAGGACGAAGTGACTGAGCGGAGATTCTTCGAAACCAACCTCCCAAAACCGGTCGTGGACCGGATCAGCCGCTACGCCAAAGAAGGGCGGGAGCTTCGTGCGGTGTTCGGACCGGACGGCTGCCGCCTGCTGGCCGTGGCGGGGGGTTGCATTCCTGTCGTGGTGTTGCGAGCCGACACGCCGGATCAGTTTGCGCAGCTGCGCACGGCGGCCTTGCTCGAGTGGAGGCGCGCCACCGGAGCGCTGCGCAGCCGGCGTGCACCCCACCCTGCCGGCCAGCTCACCGGCTGACGCGGGAAGGCTGCGAGTTCAGGCGCCGAGATGAATCTCGACGGCCGTGTCCTGCGCGGGCGGCGGTAGATCGAGCGTTCCCCGGAGGAGCGGCGCCGGGCGGCCGTCGATCCAGGCACGCGCTTCCCCTTCCCCCCGCTTCACCGTCAAATGGAGCGCGTGGCCTCGGACCACCGCCGTCGCGGTGACCTGCGGGAGACCGGCCAGAAGGCGCGGCCGGATTTGCAGGCCGCCGGCCGCAGGACGCACCCCGAGCAGGTGGTGCGTGAAGAAAACGGCCAGTTCCGCCCAAGTCCAGGGTACGATGCCGACCGGGGGGAGCGGCGGTGTAGGACGGTCCCCGTAGAACTCCAGCCAGGCGCCGGCCCGGCCGCCGGGAACCTGGAGCAGCCAGTTCAACGCGCGCCACACACGCTCGTGGAAGCCGGCTTCGAGGTTGGCTCGCGCGATGAACAACGTGGCGAAGGGCCACGGTCCCGGCGAATCGGGCTCGGAGGAAACGTCGTAGCGGGCGTAGCCGCCGGACGTCCAGCGCTGGTTCCAGAGCTTTTCCAGCTCGTCCAAGGTACGCGCGGCCACCTCCGAAGACGGTTCCACCAGCTCCAGAGCAACCGGCAGCGCCAAGGTCGCGTCAGGATCGCAATAGGAGACCAGCTCTTGCCGGAGCGGCATGCCGGGCGCTATGACGTCGCGGTCGGGGGGCTCCAGTGTTCTTTGCACTTCGGCTCCGGTGAGCCTCCGCTTGATGAACCTCCCGTTGTCGATCAAGGAGAATTTCGGATGACTGACCAAGGACGCGTGCATGCGCCCGGCGGCCCGGCGCCAATAGTCGGCGCTCGCGCCGTCACCGACGCACGAGGCCATTTCGGCGGCCCCGCGCAGGCCGATGATATTCCAGACCTGGTAGGCCAGCTCGAAGCCCTCCTTCACTCCGAAGGCGGGCGCGCGCTCCCAAAACTCTCGCCCGTTTCTTACCAAGCCGGTCTCGGGAAAACCGAAGCGGGGCTGAAGCGCGTAGTGAGCCACCGTACGGATCTTCTCCCAGTGGCCGCGGATCAGCGAGTCATCACCAGACCAGACCCAGTAAGTCCACAGCCCATGCAGCAATTCGCCGTTTTGATCCAGTTCCATGATCTCCGGTGGGCGGTACCGGCTGGACTCGATCGTGTTGCCGTCCGGTCCGACCGAGCGGCGGAGGATCCGCTCCAGAATACGGCGCGCTACTTCGCACTGGCCGCTGACGGCGGCGCCGATGGCGACCATCGTTTGATCGCGCACCCATTCCAGGTTGTATTGCCAGATGCTTGCGTCCATTTTGCCGGAATCGGCCACGGCGGCCCTCAGTCCCGACTGGGCTGAGCGGTAGAGATGATTCAGGCCGGCGTGGCCCGTATCGAGCCGACCGCAGCCTCGCCAGTGCTCCGCCGTCTGCCGACGCCGGAGAGCCAGACTCTGGGCGAGAAACGACACTCGCGGTTGATCGAGCAGCAGCACGAAGGTGGCCTCCGCCTTCCCGCCGCCTGGGACGGCCGCCGTGCGCACGTCAAGATGCCGGTCGCCCGCGGCGGCCGGCTGGAGCGCAAACAGCGTCAACCGGTGGTAGCCCGTGGCCGCCACCACCCCCTGGTCGCGGTCGACTTCGTAGCTGTCGAAAAGCATCGGGTTGGCCGCGAGCCGGGCCCGGACGGCGATGCTCTCGGCCACGCTTGAAAGGTTTTCTACGGTCAATTCGCGAATGAGCGCCGGCACTCCGGCAGGGCACCACAGGCGCTCGCTCACCCGGCATCCGGCCGCGGACCAGGTGAGCGTTACGGTGGGGATTTCGTCCGGGTATTCCCAGCTCACTTCGGTGGCGCCTGCTTCAGGAAAGTATTCAGCTCCGCCGATCAGGACCGACGCGCGCGAATCTCGCAGTCCCCGCTCCGGGTGATAGAGGAATGTGCCGAACTTCCGCGTGAAATGTTCCGGAGACATCACGAGCAGTCCGCAATGGGTCCCGCCGGGCTCCGGGCAGGCCTGAACGGCCGCCAGGATCGAGCCGTTGCCAACAACAAAGTACTCGGCGCCCTCGAGGTCCTTCCGAAAGTCCTCATGCAAACCCTGCGCGGCCGGAATGAGGGGCGCCGGGCGGGCGGCGGCGACAGTAGCGAGCTGGAAGAAGGCGCGGCGGCTGCATCGCATGGGCACACTGTGCCGCCCGGGCGCAACTGAAGTCAAGTCCGCCCGGCGGTTGAACGAGGCGTTCCGAACGTGCTACGCTGCCGCGCAGCGCCATGACGAACACGATGGGGATGAGAAGGCTTGCGCGCCTGCTTCTGCCGGTCTGCCTCCTGGTTCCCCTGTTCAAGGCGCACGGTGGGGAGGCGGTGCTCCTGGTGGGCCAGAAGGTGGCGAACTCGGTCGGCTTCTACTCGTCCGAGGGCCGGCTTCTGGCGGCGGTCTCCGTCGGCGAACATCCCCACGAGATCGCGCTCTCGCCCGACGGGCGCTTTGCCTATGTCTCCGACAACGGCATCCTGTGGATGACCGATCCGGGCGAAGGCGGCAACACGATCTCGATCATCGATCTGGAGCGCCGCGAGAAGGCCGGCGTGATCGATCTCGGCTCGTATCGCCGCCCGCATGGCATCGCCGTCGACGAGCGGACCGGCCGGCTGCTGGTTACGATCGAGAACCCCGACGGGCTGCTCCTGGTCGATCCCCAGGCTCGGAAGGTCATTCGCAAGTACGATGTTCAGGGCCAGGACCCCCACATGGTGACGCTGGGACCCG
>JBBIMZ010000014.1:0-16363 GCA_037444135.1 Solibacteraceae bacterium | reverse complement strand
GCCGGGCTCGGCCACGCCCACGACGGCCGGCGTCAGGCGCGTCCAGTCCGGACCCACCGGGAGGAGTCCGGGACGGCTTCGCAGGACGAAGCCCTCCGGCCCGTACTCGTTGAAGGCGGCCACGAACTCGACGCCGGCCCACAGTGTTTCGCAGTGGATCGGATGGCTACCGTAGCGGAACCGATCGCCGCCGCACGAACGCCACGCGCGGCGCACGCCCGTCCAGTTCTCGAGGTCGGCGCGTACGAGGCGGGCCGGGCGCGCCTGCGTCCGCAGAGCGATCTGTTTGCGCAGGTACGCCTTGCCGGGCGGCAGGTTGTAGTCGACCTGGACCTCGAAACCATCGGCGTGCGCGTATTCAAGCCGGATGCGCTCCGGCGAGGCGGCGGCGATCTTCGCCCGGAAGGCGCGGGAGTCGACGGAGGCCCCGTCAGCGAACTCGAATGCGAAATCGGGGGCCGTCAAAGCCAGGGTCTCACCGGCGAGCAAATTGGAGAAGACGCGCTCGACAGCGCCGCTTTCGGTGACGCGCACCTCGAAGCGCAGCGCCGCATTGCCGAGCGTGGCGGCGCGCGCCGCGGGCTTCGCCGCGACCGTGAGCAGCGTCCTGGCGAGGTCGCGCCGTGTGAAGAGATGTCCGGACATAGATCTCTTCTATCACGAGCGCCGCCCGCCGGCGAGTGCTCAGAAGACGATGCGCATGCCGAGCTGGATGTTGCGCTGCCCGCCGCCTTCGATGATCTGGCCGAACAGCGGATTGGTCACGTCGGTCGCGGCGCCGCGCACATCGAACTGCGGCTGGTTGAAGATGTTGTAAAATTCCGCCCGGAACTGGACGTTGAGGCGCTCGCCGATGGGGTTGTTCTTGAAGAACGACCAGTTCCAGGCGTAGCGCCAGGGCGTGCGCAGGTCCGGCTGGCTCAGGCTGTCGGTGGGCACGGTGAAGGCGGCCGCCGGACGGAACGCGCTCGTGTCGAACCATTTCTCCTTGGTCGGGTTTTCGAGCACGCCGCTCTTGAGCCGGTCGGCGCGCCCGTTGGTGTAGCTGAACTCGAGCAGGCCGGTGTTATCCGGGGCGCTGATCAGGATGGGGCGGCCCGCCTGGATCACGGTGATCCCGGAAAACTGCCAGTTGCCGGCCACCCGGCCGAGGATCCCTCGCGACAGCCGCGCCTTGCCGATGCCGAACGGCAACTCCCAGACGTGACTGAACACAAGCCGGTGCGGCGTGTCGTTGGCGTCCAGACCCCGGTTGTATTTCGGATCGTAGAGCGCGTTCGACGGGCCGATCACCCAGGAGTTCGACTCCGCCGTCGAAGCGATGATCTTCGACAGCGTGTAGGCCACCGACACCGTGTAGCCGCGGCTGAAGGACTTCTCCAGGCGCGCGATCATGCTGTGATAATGCGCGTCGCCGTAAGGGCGGCGTACCGCCAAAATCTGCTGGTACTGCGGGAACGGCCGCAGCAACTGGCGCCGCTGGATCGTCGGAAACGCGCCGACGCCGCCTTGAATCTTGCCGAAAAACGGGTTGGGGACGACGTCGAGCAGTTGCCGGCCCACTGCCGGAGCAGCAGCGGATCGTTGGCATTCTCCATCCGGTTCCAGAACAAATGCGTCGTCTTGGTCCCCACGTAACCCACTTCGGCAAGCGTTTCGGCGTTGACCTGCCGCTGGATCGAAAGCGTCCAGTTGCCCAAATAAGCATGCGGACTGTCGCGGAAGTCGACACGGATGTTCTGGCCGACGAAAGTCGTCTTGCCCTTCTCCGGGAAGACGAAGCCGGCGGCGAACGGATTCGACCAGGAACCGCCCACCGGCGGGGTGAACGGAATCGGATTGGGCGGCCCGAGCGACATCGCGTTGGTAGTGAACAGGCCGGTGCCGAAATCGGTGGCGGCGGCGTTCAGGCCGTTGTTGGCGGCGTTGAAGATTCCCGCGGCGACGCGGATCACCGTCTTCGGATCGAACTGATAGGCGATACCGACGCGCGGCGCCGGGGTCCAGTATTGCGGGTCGCGGTGATAGCCGCCGGGCGGCACCCACTTGTAAAGCCCCTTGAGACCCGTCTGCGGCTCGATCGCCTCCGGGTCGAAGTAACCGATGGCGCCGAACTTTTCGCCGTAGGGCGAGGTGTACTCGTAGCGGAATCCGAGGTTCAGCGTCAGGCGCGGCGTCAGGCGCCAGTCGTCCTGGATGTAGGCGGAGTTGTAGCGCTGGAACAGGTACATGTACGGTGTGGTCTCGATGCTGCCCGAGATAGGCACGCCCAGCAGAAAGCTGGCAAAGCCGTGCCCGGAGTTGATCGCCGTCACCGCGGGGTTCGGGCCTTGCGTGTAGACGCGGTCGAAGACGAACTGGCCGCCGGAATTGCGCGACAGAAACGCCGCCATCTTCATGCGCTGAAGGTCTACGCCGACCTTGATGTTGTGCCGGCCGCGCACCCAGGTCAAGTGATAAAGCGCATGCCAGGTGTCCTGCGGGCTCTGGTTCTTGCTGTTGCCGCCGGTCTGCCCCACGCCGAGGTTACCCACTTCATTGGCGCCGAACGTCGCCACCGCAAGGCCGGTGCCCGTGGCGTACTGCTGCACCAGGATCTCGGGAAACTGCCGGTAAGTGACCGCATCGGCCAGGCTTTTCGGGAAGCCCAGCGTGCTCATGTCGAAACCTTCGCTCACCGGCACGGTGTTGAAGTTCAGGCGCGTGTAGGAGATCCGGAACTCGCCCAAGACGTTCGACGAAAACGCCGACGTGAGACTGATGCCCGCATTGCGCGTCGGATTCGAACGGATGGTGCCGCCCGGAAAGGCGATGTCGTTGATCCCCTTGAGGTAGCCGTCGCTTTGCGAGCCTCCGAACCGCCCGAAGAGGCGGTGCTTGTCGCTGAAGACGTGATCCACTCGCGAAAACCAGATGTCGCTGTTCGTAACGTTCTTTCCGGACTTGAAGAAATTGTTGACCTGCCCGAACTGCTCCCCCGCCCGGTTCGGATCAGGCCAATATTTGGCGACGTTGGCCGAAATCGGATGAATCCGGCTGGCCGGGATGATATTGCCGGGAAACTGGTCCCGAATGTAAGTTCCCGGTACGTTCGGATTCGCCCGCGTGGTCAAGTAATCGTAGATGATTACCGGGTTGCCGTTGCGGTCGCGCGCGCTCGAAAAGTCGCCCGTCTTCCACGCCGGCAGGGGCACCGTGCTGAGGAACGACTGCGGACTGCCCTGGCGAAGGCACGGGCTATTTTCAAGTGACGCAGCGCCGGGGCGTACGTGTCAGCGCCGCCCAGGCTTACCTGGACGGCTGCGGCGGCAGGCTTTCGGTCCTGACGGGAGCGCTCGTCGTACGAATCCTGCTGTCGGGACTGCGGGCGGCCGGCGTCGAGTACCTGCGGAACGGCGGGAAACATGCGGCATTCGCGGAGCGCGAGATTATCTTGTGCGGCGGCGCGGTCAACAGTCCCCAGACCTTGATGCTGTCAGGCATCGGTCCGGCCGATGAACTGCGCTCGCTCGGCTTCCGACCGCTGCTGGACCTGCCGGGCGTGGGCCGGAACCTACAAGACCACATCCGCATCCCCGTGCTCTACGAATCCGGCCGGCCCTCCCCCGGCGAAATGCGCTACTGGGCGCGGGCGGCGATCGCCTACGCCGCGCTGCGCCGCGGAGTAATGGCTTCCAATTGCTGCGAATCCGGCGCCTATGTCCGCTCGAGTCCGGAGAGTCCGGTCCCGGACCTTCAGTTTGTGACGCACTTTCAGTCGGCGCTCTACCCCGGCACGGTCGACCTGCAATTCTGCCTCATGGCGGCCGAGAGCCGCGGGACAGTGCGGCTCCGCTCGGCGGATCCGCAAGAGCCGCCAATCATCGAACCCCGCTATTTCTCCGAGCCGTCCGACTTGCACCGCGGGCTGGCCGGCTTGCGCCTGGCGCGCCGCCTGGCCCGCACCCGAGCGCTTCGCAGTTTCCCGCTGCTGCGCGAGATCATGCCGGGCCCGGATCTGGAATCGGACGAAGAACTGATCCGCTATCTGGGCGCCTCGGCCGAGACCTGCTATCACCCGACCGGCACGTGCAAGATGGGGCAGGATGCGATGGCGGTGGTGGACGCCCGGTTGCGCGTTCACGGCCTCGAGGGTCTGCGCATCGCCGACGCTTCCGTCATCCCCGAGATCCCCAACGGCAACACCCTGGCGCCCGTGCTGGCGATCGCCGAGAAGGCCGCGGAGCTGATCCTCGAGGCGCGGCGCTGAGCGCCGTCCTCTCAGATGAACTGATACTGCCCCGGAACCGGCAGCGGCGGCTCGTCCATTTTGAGGTCGTAGCCGAAAGCTTTCGGTTGCAGGTCCTGCCGGGAGGCCATGATCATCTCCCAGGTGATCTCCTGCCCCGAGTAGGCCGACTCGCGCGCCATGATGCACGTCATCGTGCTCTCGGCCACCTCCTTGCCGTGATTGATGTACGGTCCTTTGCCCAGGATGCTGTTGACCATGTTGATGTGCTCCTGCACCTGGGGATTGACGCCGCCGGGACGGCGGGTTTGCGGCAGCCGGATGCTCCCCTTCGAGCCGATGATCACCTCGCTGACTTCCCGGTAGCAGCCTTGCGGATACTGCCGGCAATGGCTGAACATCCGGACGCCGTTCGCATAGACGAACTCGGACGTCATGTGGTCGTAGATGTTGCCGTACAGCGATTCGCGCGGCCGCCACGCCGCGCCGCCCGAGGCCACCACCCGTTCCGGATGCGCCCCGAGCAGGAAGTTGACGATGTCGATGTTGTGGAAATGCTGCTCGACGATCTGATCGCCGCACAGCCACACGAACGAGTACCAGTTGCGGTGCTGCCACTCCATGTCGCCCCAGCGCGGATCGCGCGCCTTGGCGTGCATCACCGGCCCGCTGAGGTAGCGCACGTGCGCCGCCACCACGTCGCCGATTTCGCCGTTGCGGATCCGGTCGATCACCTCGAGCGTCTCCGGATCGGAGCGCTTCTGCGCCCCCGACATGACGGTCAGCTTGCGCTGCCTCGCCTTTTCGGCCGCCGCCAGCACGCGCCGCACGCCCACCGGATCGGTGGCGAACGGTTTTTCGGCGAAGATGTGCTTGCCCGCCTCGACAGCCGCTTCGAAGTGCTCGGGCCGGTAGCCGGGCGGCGTGGTGAGCAAGACGATGTCGATGTCAGTGGCGAGGAGCTTCTTGTAGGCGTCGAAGCCGATGAAGTGGTGCTCGGGCGGGACCTTAATGCGGTCCTGAATGCCCGCGAAGCGGCCTTTGGGATCGCGCAGCCGCGCCAGCGACTGCTCGAGCTTGTCCTCGAAGATGTCGGCCATCGCCGTCAGCTCGACATTCGCGTTGCCGCTCAGCAGGTCGAAGACGGCGCCGGTGCCGCGCCCGCCGCAGCCGACCACGCCGGCCTTAAGCCGGTCCCCGGCGGCGCGGCCGAAGGAAACGATCGCCGGCGCCGCGCCGGCGCTCTTCAGCAAGGCCCTTCGGGTCAGGTGGGGTGAGGTGCTCATGGGTTCTTCCTTTCCGCCGGTGAATCGCAAACGCCCTTAATTGTATAACCTGGAGGGTGATTCGGGACACTTCGGTCATGAAACCAGACATGCCGCCGGACGAGTTCCGGCGCTTCGGCCGCCAGGTGGTGGATTGGATCGCCGGTTACCTGGAGCACATCCGCGACTATCCGGTTCTGGCTCGCGTCCAGCCGGGCGAGCTGGCGGCGCGCCTGCCGGGTGCGGCGCCGGAGGCCGGCGAGCCGATGGAGGCCGTACTCGCCGACTTCGAGCGCCTGATCCTTCCGGCCGTCACGCACTGGAACCATCCGCGCTTCCACGCCTACTTTTCCGTCTCCGCTTCGGCGCCGGGCATCCTGGCCGAAATGCTCATCGCCGCGCTCAACATGAACGGGATGCTGTGGAAGACCTCGCCGGCGGCGACCGAACTGGAGCAGGTCACCCTGGCCTGGCTGCGCCAGTGGCTCGGCCTGCCGGAGGCCTTCTTCGGCGTCATCCACGACACGGCGTCGACCAACGCCGTCCACGCCATCGCCGCCGCGCGGTTCCGCGCCGACCCGGAAGTCCGCCGCCGCGGCCACACGCAGCCGCTGGTGCTCTACGCCTCCGAGCTGGCGCACTCCTCTATCGAAAAAGGCGCCATGGTGCTCGGTATCGGGCTCGACAACGTCCGCAAGATCCCGGTCGACGGCGACTTCCGGATGAAACCGGACCGGCTCGAGGAGGCGATCCGCCGGGACCTGGCCGCCGGCCGCAAACCGTTCTTCATTTGCGCCACCGTAGGAACAACTTCGGTGGCCAGCATCGACCCGGTGCCCGAGATCGCCGACGTCGCCGCTCGCTACGGTCTCTGGCTCCACGTCGATGCGGCCTATGGCGGAGCGGCCGCCGTCGTCCCCGAACTGCGCCACGTGCTGGCCGGCGCCGAGCGGGCCGACTCGCTCGTCGTCAACCCCCACAAGTGGCTGTTTACGCCGATCGACCTGAGCGTGCTCTACACGCCGCACGCCGACATGCTGCGCCGGACGTTTTCCGTGGTGCCGGAATACCTGCGCACCGGCGAGGACGAGCGCGTGGTGAACTTCATGGATTACGGCATCCCGCTCGGGCGGCGTTTCCGCTCGCTGAAACTCTGGTTCATCATGCGCTACTTCGGCCGCGAGACGGTCGCCGGGATCATCCGCGCGCACATCCGCTGGGCGGCCGAGTTCGCTTCCTGGGTGGCCGCCGACCCGCGCTTCGAGCTGGCCGCCCCAGCCTCGCTCTCGCTGGTCTGCTTCCGCCTGAAAGGCTCGAATGAACGGAACCAGTGCCTCCTGGAAACCGTGAATGCTTCGGGCCGGGCCTATCTCTCCCACAACGTGATGGACGGCGCCTTTGTGCTTCGTTTCGCCGTGGGCCACGTCGGCGCCACCTTCGAGGACGTCCGCAACGCCTGGGAAACGGTCTGCCAGGCCGCCGAAGGGCTTTAGCCGGCCCGGAGGCCGGCGCCGCCATGCTACTTTGAGAGGAAGGTGTCGTCGCCTCTCAACGTCCATCTCGAACAATACGAGGGACCACTGGATTTGCTGCTCGATCTGATCCACAAGCAGCAGATCGACATCTACGACATCCCCATCGCCCGGATCACCGCGCAGTACCTGGAATACATGGAGCGGGCCTCGGAGCTGAACATCGAACTCGGCGCGGAGTTCGTCTACATGGCCGCCACGCTCATCCATATCAAATCCAAGATGTTGCTGCCCCGGGACCCGGCGCTGGCCGGCCAGCCCGGCGAGGAGGAGGATCCCCGGCAAGAGCTGGTGACGCGCCTGATCGAGTACCAGCAGTTCAAGAACGCCGCCGAGATGCTCCAGCAGAAGCGCTTGGTCGAGGAGGCGATCTGGTCGAATCCGCAGCTCCAGCAGTTCTTGTCCGAGGAGGACTCGCCGAGTCTGGCGGTGACGCTGTTTGATCTGGTCCGGACGTTTCAGGCGGTGCTCGAGAGGGCCAGAGTCAAACCACTCTATGAAGTGGACCATGAGGAAGTTAGCGTTTCCCAGATGATCCTTTACTTGAAGTCTATGCTTCGGCCCCGCCCTTTTTCCTTTACGCTCTCGTTCACGCAACTGCTCGAAGCCCAGCGCAGCCGCAAGGCTATGATCTGCCTGTTTTTGGCGATTCTCGAGCTCGTGCGCATGCAGGAGATCGCCATCGGCCAGAAGGACGCCTTCGGAGACATCACGATTCGCCGGGGCAAGGCGTTCGATCAGGTGCTGGCCTCCGAGGAGGCGATCGCCGCCACCGAGGAAAGCTACAGTGAATAGCGTATGAACCACCAGGAAGCGCCCGAACAGACCGAACTGGACCTGGAGCCGGGCGCCGCCGACAGTCCCGCCCACATGGCGGAGGTGACTGCCGAAGAGCTTCTCGGCGAAGCGGCCGTACGGAAGGAAGAAGGCGCCGATGCGAAGCTGAAAGCGGTCATCGAGGGGATTGTCTACGTCAGCGACGAACCGGTCAGCGCGCGCCAGATCGCCGTCGGTCTCGGCCAGCCGGTCGAGAAGGTGCAGGCCCTTCTCGAAGAGCTCGTCGCCGAATACAGCGCTCCGAGCCGCGGCATCATGATCCGTGAGGTGGCCCAGGGCTACAAGATGAACACCAAGCCGGAGCACCACGAGGCCATCCGGGCTTTCGTCAAGAGCCTGACGCCGCCGCTGAAGCTGTCGATGGCGGCGCTCGAGACGCTCGCCGTGATCGCCTACAAGCAGCCGATCACGGCGCCGGAGATCATGGAGATTCGGGGCGTGCAGGGCGCCGGAGTGCTCAAGACGCTGCTCGAGCGGAAGCTGATCACCGCCGCCGGCCGCAAAAACGTGGTCGGACGCCCGATCCTCTACCGGACGACGAAGGAGTTTCTGGTGCAGTTCGGACTGAAGGACTTGAGCGATCTACCTTCGCTTAAAGAGTTTGAAGATCTGGCCCGTCTCGCCTTCGGCGGACCGGAGCCGGAGGGCGCCGCCGCGCCGAAGGCCCCACAGACGCAGACCCAGACCGGGCCGGGGTCCCCGGCGCCGGCCGGCGGCGAGCGAAAAGCGGCCACCGAGGGTTGATGGCCGAGGAGCGTCTGCAAAAGATTCTGGCGCGGGCCGGCATCGCCAGCCGACGCAAAGCCGAGGAGTACATCCTGGCCGGCCGGGTGACGGTCAACGGCAAGCCCGTGACCGAGCTCGGGGCGAAGGCCGACCCGCTGCGGACCCATATCAAAGTGGATGGCAAGCTCCTGCGGCTGCCGCGCGAGCACGTATACGTCGCATTCTACAAACCGAAGAACTGCGTCACCACGCTCTCGGATCCCCAAGGCAGGCCCACGGTGATGGACTTCCTGAAGGGGCTCAAAGCGCGCGTCTTCCCTGTCGGACGGCTGGACTATCACAGCGAAGGCCTTCTCCTGCTGACCAGCGACGGCGACTTTGCAGCGCGCATTCTCTCGCCCGCCAGCCACGTGCCGAAGACGTACCTGGTCAAAGTCAACGGCCCGCTCACGCCGGAGCAGGAGCGCCAGTTCCGCGAGGGGATCCCGCTGTACGGGCGGCGGACGGCGCCGGCCGAGCTGAAGCTGGTGCGCCCGGCGCGCAATCCTTGGTATTCGGTCACGTTGGTCGAGGGCCGGCAGAACCAGATTCGCATTATGTTCAAGCACTTCGGCAGGCTCGTCGAGAAGCTCAAGCGGATTCGCATCGGCTTTCTGGAACTGGGTTCGCTGCGGCCGGGCGAGTACCGCCTGCTCACCCCGCAGGAAGTCGCCCGCTTTCACAAGCTGCTCGGGCTGGAACCGCCGCCGGCCGCCGCGCGGGAGGGACGCCGACATGAATCCTGAAGTCGCCGAGCTGCTCCGCTCGGCCCGCACGATCGCCGTCGTCGGGCTCTCTTCCAAGCGCTGGCGGCCGAGCTACGGGGTCAGCGAATACATGCAGCGGCAGGGCTACCGCATCATCCCGGTCAATCCTCACGAAACCGAGGTGCTCGGCGAGAAGGCCTATCCGAACCTGGACGCCGTGCCGGACAAGATCGATATCGTCGACATCTTCCGCCGTTCCGAGTTCGTTCCCGAAGTGGTCGACGCCGCAATCCGGCGAGGCGCCCGCGCCGTCTGGATGCAGGAAGGCGTCGTGCATGAGGAAGCGGCCCGCCGGGCGGCCCAAGCCGGCCTGATCGTCGTCATGGACCGCTGCATCCTCAAAGAACACCGCAAACTCGCCGGTGCGGGGCAATAACCGGGCCGGAAGGACGGCAAAGAAATCCTCCCTCCGCGCGTATAATGATGTGCGGACAGCGACTCCATGGTCACGATGAGCTGGTGGATGTGGTTTTTGCTCGGCCTGGCGCTGCTCCTGGCCGAATTCGCCACCCCCGGCGCTTTCTATCTGTTCTTCTTCGGGCTGGGGGCGGTGGGCGTCGGGTTGCTGGGAGCCCTCGGCTACGAGCCGCCGCTCACGGTGGAGCTGCTGCTGTTTCTGATCTTCTCGCTCGGCCTGCTCATGCTGCTGCGCAAGCGCCTGCGCGTGCGTTTCGACAGCAAGCTGCCCGAGCGGGAAGTGGATAACGTCGTCGGCGAGACCGCCATCGCGCTCGAAGACATCGCCGTCGATGCGGTGGGCAAAGCCGAGTTGCGCGGTTCGGTCTGGAACGCGCGCAATGTCGGCGACAGCCCGATTGCCCGGTCCCAGCGCTGCGCCGTCATGCGCGTCGACGGCCTGACGCTCTGGATCGCCGCCAATTGAAGCGAACCCCGTGGAGAATCCCCGATGGAACTGACAGGCACTTTGATCGCGCTGCTCGTCCTGGTCCTGTTCGTGGTGATCGTCCTGGCCAAGACCGCCGTCGTCGTCCCGCAGCAGAGCGCTTATATTGTGGAGCGCTTGGGCAAGTACTCGGCGACGTTGCACGCCGGCTTCCACATCCTGACGCCGTTCATCGATGTGGTGCGCTACCGGCTTTCGCTCAAAGAGCAGGCGATCGACATCCCGGAACAGATCTGCATCACGCGAGACAACGTTCAAGTGGCGGTCGACGGCGTCCTCTATCTGAAGGTGATGAATCCGGAGCGCGCCGTCTACGGTATCTCGGATTACGTCTTCGCCATTTCCCAGCTCGCCCAGACGACGCTGCGCAGCGAGATCGGCAAGATCGACCTGGACAAGACCTTCGAAGAGCGCACGAACATCAACACCGCCGTGGTCAGCGAGCTCGACAAGGCCTCCGAACCCTGGGGGGTCAAGGTGCTCCGCTACGAGATCAAGAACATCACGCCGCCGCAGGACGTGCTCAGCGCCATGGAGAAGCAGATGCGCGCCGAGCGGGAGAAGCGAGCGCTCATCCTCACCTCCGAAGGCCAGCGCGATTCGGCCATCAACACGGCTGAGGGCGAGAAACAGCGCGTGATCAAAGCCTCCGAGGCCGCCCGGATGCGCCAGATCAATGAAGCCGAAGGCCAAGCCCAGGCGATCCTGACCATCGCCAACGCGACCGCCGAAGGGATCCGGCGCATCGCCGCCGCCATCCAGGAGCCCGGCGGCCTCCAGGCGGTCAACCTGCGCGTCGCCGAGCGTTACATCGAGCAGTTCGGCAACCTCGCTAAGGAGGGCAACACGCTTGTGATCCCCACGAACCTGGCCGACGTCAGCTCGCTGGTCGCCACGGCGAGTTCAGCGATGGCGGCCGGCGCGCAGGGACGGTACGACGCCATCATTGTCGGCGGGGGACACAACGGGCTGGTGACCGCAGCCTACCTGGCCCGCGCGGGTCTGAGCACGCTGGTGCTCGAACGCCGGGAGATGGTGGGCGGCTGCTCGGTGACCGAAGAGATCTGGCCGGGCTACCGGGTCTCCACGGCCGCCTATCTGACCAGCCTCCTCCAAGAGCGCATCATCGGCGAGCTCGAGCTCGAGCGCTTCGGCTACCGGGTGGATCCCATGGATCCGTCTTTTTTTTCCGCCTATCCGGACGGCCGGTACCTGTTCTTCTGGCAGGATGAGCGCAGAACGCTCGCCGAGATCGCCAAATTTTCCGCCCGCGACGCCGAGCGCTTCCCCGCCTACGAAGCGCTGATCGACCGGCTGGCGCGTCTGGTGGAGCAGCTTTTGCTGATGACGCCGCCGAACTTCCCGCCCGCGCGGGCGGCCGACCTGCTGGACTATCTGAAGCTTGCCGCGCGCTTTCGGGGCGCAGACCGCAAAGACCTGGTGGCGCTCGTCAAGATTTTCACCCAGTCGGCGGCGGACTTCCTGGATGAGTGGTTCGAATCGGACCAACTGAAAGTGACGCTGGCCACCGATGCCGTCATCGGGGCCAACGGCGGGCCGCGCTCGCAGGGCACGGCCTACATCCTGATGCACCATTCGATGGGCCGCGTGGGCGGCAAGCGCGGCCTGTGGGGATTCGTGCGGGGCGGCATGGGGATGGTGGCCGAGGCGATCGCGGCGTCGGCGCGCAGCCGCGGCGCGGTCATTCGCACCGGATGCGCGGTCGAGAAGATCCTCGTGCGCGGCGGCCGCGCCGAGGGGGTCGCGCTCGAGAATGGCGAAGAGATTCGCGGGCGCGTCGTCGCCAGCAACCTCGATCCGCAGCGCACGTTTCTCCGTTTGATCGAGCCGGGCGTGCTCGAGCCGGAGTTTCTCGACGCCGTTCGCCGGATTCGCATGGAAGGCACTTCGGCCAAGATCAACTTCGCCCTCAGTGGCCTGCCCGACTTCCGCGCTCTGCCCGGGACGCCCGGGCCGCAGCACCGGGCGACCATGCACATCTGCCCGTCGATGGACTACGTCGAACAGGCGTGGGACGACGCCAAGTACGGCGGGCCGTCCCGGCGTCCGATGCTCGAGTTGACGATTCCCACCATGTACGACGCCTCGCTGGCGCCGCCGGGCCGCCACATCATGGGCGTGTTCCTTCAGTACGCGCCCTACACGCTGCGGGAAGGAAACTGGGATGAGCTGCGCGAACCGCTGGCCGACCGCGCCGTCGACCTGATCGCCGAGTACGCTCCCAACATCCGCTCGATCATCCTGGAGCGGCAAGTGCTCACGCCGCTCGATCTGGAGCGCCGGTTCGGACTCACGGGCGGCAATATCTTCCACGGCGAAATGAGCCTGGACCAGATGTTCTGCTTTCGGCCCGTGGCGGGGTGGGCGCGATACCGGACGCCGGTTCGGGGCCTGTATCTGTGCGGCTCGGGCGCTCATCCGGGAGGCGGCGTCATCGGAGCGCCGGGTTACAACGCCGCCCGGGAGATCCTCAAAGATCTGCGCAAGTAGCGCCGCGGCGCTTCCGGCGGTGGTAGAATCCCCGGCGAGGCTCCGCCGGCCATGACACGCCGTGACTTACTGATCAGCTTGACGCCGGCTGCGTCACTGACCGCCCGCCAGGCGCCTGGCGGGCGGCTGCGCATCCGGCAGGTGGACATCATCCATCACACCCACACCGACGTCGGCTACACCGATCTGCCGTCGGTGGTGCGCGACAAGCAGGTGCGCTACCTTGAGGCGGCGATCGAGCTGTGCCGCACGCAGCGCAGCTTCCACTGGACCGTCGAGTCTTTGATCGAGCTGGACGACTGGTGGGCGCAGGCGCCGCGGGCGCGCCGCGAGGAATTCCTTCGCCTGGTGAAAGCCGGCCGCATCGATGTGATGGCTCTGCCGTTCAATCAGACGCCGCTGCTCGAGGCGCGGCAGTGGGACCGGATGCTGGAATGGATTCCCGCCTCGCTCTGGCGGGCGGTGGCGCCGCGCGCAGCCATGCAAAACGACGTCAACGGCTTTCCGCGGGCCGGCGCCGGGCGCCTGCTGGATCGTGGCATCGGCCACCTGCTCATGGGCATCAACGCCGACAGCGGCGGCCCGCCGTTCTTCCGCCCCTCGGCCTTCTGGTGGAAGCAGCCCGACGGGCGGCGCCTGTTCGTGTGGCTGGGCGAGCATTACGGCAGCGCCATGGCGCATCTGGGCGCGCGGCGCCTCGAGGGACTGGCCGACGACGAGGCGAGCGTGCGCGCGGCCCATGCCCGGCTGACCGAGCGGCTGGCCCGGCTCGAAGGGCAAGGCTACGCCTACGAGAGGCTCATCCTCACCTTCACCCACCCGGACGCCTACGACAACGGGCCCCCGGCGCCGTATCTGGCCCCGTTCGTCGACGCCTGGAACCGGCTGAGACTGGCCCCAAGGTTGCGCCTGACGACCGCCACCCGAGCGGTCCTCGAGATGGAGGCGCGCATCGGAAACCAGATCCCGACGAAGGAGGGCGAGTGGACCGACTGGTGGGCCAACGGGAGCGCCTCCGGGCCGCGGGAAGTGGCCGCCAGCCGCGAGGCCAAGCGGGCCGTGGCGGCCTCCTTGTCGCCGGTCTGGGGACCGCTCCCGCCCGGTGCTCAAGCCACCGTGAACGCCGTGCTCAAGGATCTGTGCCTGTTCGATGAGCACACTTGGGGGGCCAGCTCGAGCATCAGCGCACCGTGGAGCCTGAATACGCAGGCGCAGTACACAGAAAAGAGCGAACTCGCATACCGCGCCATGGGACAGGCGGCGTGGCTGCTCGAGCGGAGGGCCCGCAGCAGGATCGAAGCGCTCGAGGAGGGCCTGTACGTGATCAATCCATCGCCGGCGGAGTGGAGCGGCTGGGCGGCCGTCGATGCGGATCTGCTGCCCGGAGAGGCCCGCAGCCTCGGGGATCCCAGGACCGGGCGGCGGACACCGCTTCTCAAAGACGGCCGGCGCTACCGGTTCTGGGTCGAGCCGCTGGGGCCGCATTCGTGGCGGCGATACACGGCCGAGACCGAACCCGCCGCGCCCTCGCCAACGCCTCCCGAACCGGAGTTGAAACTCGGACCCACGGGCTGGCCGGTCGCAGCCCGCTGGGAAGGGATGGCCCGGCCGCTGTGGGAAGGCGCGCTCGCCGACTTCGTGGCCTTCCAGCTGATCGCGCCGGCCGACCGCCGCACGATCACCAGCCTGCACGCCAACCCCGACCCGGCGGCCCGCGCAGCTCTGCGGGCCAAGTCGGTCCGGTTCACTGAAGCCTCCTATGAGCCGGCGCGGCGGACGGAGACGGCGGAGACGGTCGGGTTCACCCAAACGTTCACTCATCCGCGCCTCCGGCGCGCGGTGCGCGAAGTCGAGTTATGGCGGCGTCAGCCGCGAGCGCGGATTCGCGTGCGCTTCGACCGAGTCTCCTCGCTCGAGCCCGAGGTTCTCTACCTGGCCTTCGATCTGCCGCGGGAGAGTCCCTTGCCGCGACTTGCTTGCGGGGGCGTCGCGTTCATCCCATACCGGGATCAGTTACCCGGCGCCTGCCGTGACTACTTCGCCATCGACGGCTGGGCGCTTTATTCACACACAGAGGGCGACCGGCTCTGGGTGACGCGCGATGCCCCGCTCGTCGCCGTGGGCGGCCCTCACGCTCTCGAGCGCCATCAGGACGAACCGGCCGAGCCGCGCCGCATCGTCGCGATGGTCTTCGACAACTGTTGGCATACCAACTTTGTCGCCGACAGCCATGGCACGATGGAATTCACTTTCGATCTGGCATGGCGGCCGAAGATCGAGGCGCCCGCCGAGCTGGCCGAGGCGCTCGCCGCGGATCCGGTCGTGTTGCCGCGGCGCGCGCGGCCCATCCCTCCGGAGATTCTGAGAACGATCTACCGCCCCTGAGGCCGAGCGAGCGCCCGAGCCTCCTCGACTGACCACACGGGCGTACCGCCTGCCCGGCCGGCAACCAGTGCGCCGACGCGGTTGGCGAAATCGGCGATCTCAGGAATCTCCCATCCCGCGCTCAACCCGTGGACCAGCGCGGCGGCAAAGGCGTCGCCGGCCCCGACGGTGTCGGCGACACGGACTGGGTAGCCGGGAGCGCGTATGAACTCCTCGCCTGCCAGAAGCGAGCAGCCGCCGGCGCCGTGCGTCACGCAGACGGCGCGGAGCCCATGCCGGCGGGCAAGCGCGCGGCAGAACGGCTCGGGGCCGCTCGACGGCAACCCGAGCATCGCCGCCAGCACCTCAGCCTCGCCGTGGTTCAGGTTGCCCACCGCAGCACGCGCGAGCCGGTCGGAGACCGGCCCGGGGGTGTAGGGGTCCGGGCGCAGCGTGAGGTCGTAGAAACGCCCTGCTCCCGCGAGAGTCTCGATGAGCCCCAGCAGCAGCCGCCTGCCGTTGGGATGCATTGGAAAGAGCGTCCCGTAGTAAATCCAGTCGGGGCAGGTGGCGGAAAGTTCCTCGAGGTCGCCGGCGGTGAGCGCCGCCTGGTCATAGGCGGCCGGCCGGTGGATGACGAAGGAGGGCTGGCCGCCGGCGTCCAGCGTCACCGTGACAATTCCCGTGACCTGGCCGGGGAGGACGGCGACGAAACGCGTGTCGACGCCGAGGCGCCGCGCCTCTTCGAGCGCTCTGCAGCCGCGGTCATCGTCACCCACGGCGCTCACGAACCAGACGCGGTGGCCCAGACGAGCCGCGTGCGCGGCGAAGTTGAAGGCGGCGCCGCCCAGATGTTCGGCGTTCGGGAAAACATCCCACAGGATCTCGCCCACGCTGACCATGCCCGCCATGAGGGGTTCAGAGTCCGGCGCCGTCGCCGAGGCTGCGCCACAAATACCAGCTCGCCACGGAGGCGTAAGGCCGCCAGGGACGGCCGATCCGCTCGACCTCGGCGGGCGTGGGTTGCCGCGCAAGGCCGTAGACGCGCTGGACGGCGACGCGGATGCCGAGATCGCCGACCGGCAGCACGTCCGGACGCCGCAAGGCGAAGATCAGATACATGTGAGCCGTCCAGACGCCGATGCCTTTGATCTCGGTCAGGCGGCGGATAACCTCCTCGTCCGGCAGCG
>JBBIMZ010000013.1:0-16627 GCA_037444135.1 Solibacteraceae bacterium | reverse complement strand
AGGGCATACCCACGCGCCGGATGTTGGCGTACAGCGCTTCGGCCACCGGTTGGTTGAAATGGCCCGGCCAGGCCGCCCCGAGCACGCGCTCGGTCACCGTCGTTCCCGTCATCTGCGCCGCCGCCTGGGCGATTTCGGTGCCGATCCGGTGCAGCTCGGCGATCCGCTCATAATCCCACTCGCGGAAGTAGTACCAGACCGTGGCTTCCGAAGGCACCACGTTCGGCTGGCTGCCGCCGTTGACGATGACGTAGTGCGAGCGGTGCTCCGGCCGCAGGTGCTCGCGGCGGTAGTTCCAGCCGGCGTTCATCAGCTCGACGGCGTCGAGCGCCGAGCGGCCGCGCCAGGGCGAGCCGGCGCTGTGCGCGCTCCTGCCGTGAAACGTGTACTGCGTCGAAACCAGCCCGCTGCCGATCGGCCCGCCGTGCCCGGTCGTGAATTCCGAGCTGATGTGGCTGGAGAGCATGACGTCGACGTCCTTGAACATGCCGGCGTTGATCATGTAGGTGCGGCTCCCGATCAACTCCTCGGCGACTCCCGGATAGATCCGCAGCGTGCCCGGAATCCGGTGCTTCTGCATCAGCTCCTTGACGACGAGCGCCGCCGTGATGTTCACCGCCTGGCCGGCGTTGTGGCCTTCGCCATGTCCGGGTCCGCCGGCAACGAGCGGCGCATGATAGGCCACTCCGGGCGTCTGCGACGTCTCCGGCAGGGCGTCGATATCCGCCATGAAGCCGATCACCGGCTTTCCCGAGCCCCAGCTCGCCTCGAAGGAGGTCGGCAGCCCGGCGACGCCGCGCTGGACGCGGAAGCCTTCGCGCTCGAGCAGCGCCGTCAGGTAGGCCGACGATTCGACCTCTTCATAGCCCAGTTCGGCGAAGCTAAACAGCGAATCGACAATCTGCTGCGTGAGCGTGCGCCGCGCCTCCACCATCTCGAGCGCGCGCTCCTTGAGCGTCTCGAGCGGCGGCGTCTGGCCCGGCAGCGCCCCGGCGGCGACCAAAAAGCCAGCGAACCAGCAGTACCGTTTCATCCGGCAAACTCCTCTCCGCCCCGGGCGGAAGGTTTCACTATATCAACCCGCGGAGGAACCAGTTCAACTCCTTCTCGCGCCCGATCGTCGTCGCCGGGCCGTGCCCCGGGATCACCAGCGCCTCCTCGGGCAGCGTCAGCAGCTTGTCGCGGATCGAGCGCAGGATGAGCCGCCCGTCGCCTCCCGGCAGGTCGGTCCGCCCGATGCTGTCGCGAAACAGCGTGTCGCCGGCGACGAGCTTAGACTCCTGCGGAATCCACAGCGAGATGCTCCCCGGCGTGTGTCCGGGCGTGTGCCGCACCTCGAAGTCGGCCCCGCCCAGCCGGAAACGGTCCCCGTCGCGGGCTTCCCCGTCGATGGCGACCGGCCCGGGCGGCGCCATGCCGAGCCAAGCCGCCTGCACCTCCAGATGGTCGAGCAGGACATGGTCGGCGGCGTTCATCAGGACCGGGGCGCCCGTGGCGGCCCGCAGGCGCGCCGCGCCGCCCACGTGGTCGATGTGGGCGTGCGTGACGGCGATCAGCTTCGCGCGCAGCCCGTGACGGGCGAGCACCGCGAGAATCTCCTCGATCTCGTCGCCCGGGTCGATCACGACGGCCTCGCGCGTCGCCTCGTCGCCGAAGATCGAGCAGTTGCACGCCAGCGGCCCGACCGGCAGGATCTCGTGGATCATAGTCCGATTCTAGCCGCCCGGACACCGGACTCGAGCTCGCCGCCGGCTGTGATCCGGGCGCCGGGCCGGCGGGTCGTCGCCGGTTCGTTCAAGGCGGGCGGCGGCGCACGAGGCGGCCGGTTGACAGGCGGCCTCGGGCAGGGCAGAATGGAAATGGCGAAGAAAAGGCGAAAATGGCCTGCCCCGAACTCCACGCCCGCTCCGCCTTCAGCTTCCTCGAAGGCGCCTCGCTGCCCGAGGACCTCGTCGAGCGCGCCGCCGCGCTCGACATCCCTGCCGTTGCCCTGCTCGACCGCGACAGCCTCTCCGGCGCGCCGCGCTTCCACATGGCGGCCAAAAAACGCGGCCTGCGGGCGCTGATCGGGGCCGAAGTCACCGCCGTCGACGGCTCCCGCTACGCGCTCGTGGCGGAAAACCGCACCGGCTATCAGAACCTGTGCCGGCTGATCACCCGCATCAAACTGCGCGCCCCCAAGGGCGAGGCCGCGGCCGCGCCGGAGGATTTGCTCGAATATGCCCGCGGGCTCATCTGCCTCACCGGCGGCGCCGAGGGTCCGCTGGCGCTGGCCTTGCGCCGGAGTTGGGAGGAGGCCCGCGCCTGCCTGGAGACGCTCGCCGGCATCTTCGGCCGCGGCAACGTCTATGCCGAGCTCCAGCGCCACTACGACCGCGCCGAGGAGGCGCGCAATCAGGCCGTCGTCGAGCTGGCGCGTTCGCTCGGCCTGCCGCTGATCGCCACCAACGGCGTTCGGTACGCCCGGCCCGAAGACCGGCCCCTAGCGGATGTGCTCACCTGCATCCGGCTGAAAACCACGCTCGATCAGGCCGGCCGGCTGCTGGCCGCGAACGCCGAGCACTACCTCAAGCCGGAGGCCGAGATGCGGCGCCTGTTCGCCGACCACCCTGAGGCGCTCGCCAACGCCTGCGAGCTGGCCGACCGGATCGAGTTCACGCTGGCCGATCTGGGCTACCGGTTTCCCGCCTATTCCACGCCGCCCGGTGAAACGATGAACTCGTACTTGCGCAAGCTGGTCGACGAGGGCGCGCGCGAGCGTTACCGCCCCTATCACGAGCGGGCGCGCCGGCAGATCGAGCGCGAGCTGGCGCTGATTGAAAAGCTCGATCTGGCGGGCTATTTCCTCATCGTCTGGGACCTGGTGCGCTTCTGCCGCGAGCAGAAGATTCTGGCGCAGGGGCGCGGCTCGGCGGCCAACAGCGCCGTCTGCTACGCGCTCGGCATCACGGCGGTCGATCCGGTGGGCATGGACCTGCTGTTCGAGCGGTTCCTCTCGGAGGAGCGGGGCGAGTGGCCCGACATCGATCTGGACCTGCCGAGCGGCGAGCAGCGCGAGCGCGTCATCCAGTACGTCTACCGGCGCTACGGCGAGCGCGGCGCGGCGATGACGGCCAACGTGATCACCTACCGGGATCGCTCGGCGGTGCGCGACGTCGGCAAGGCGCTCGGCTTCGATCCCGCCTCGCTCGGCCGGCTCTCGAAGACGGTGCAGGGCCTGGCCTGGCAGGATCCGGACGAGCCGGCCGAACTGCGTTTCCGGGAGGCCGGGTTCGATTTTTTGGATCCGCGGGTCGGCCGGTTCTGTTCGCTCTACCGCGCCATCCAGGACCTGCCGCGGCACCTGGGCCAGCACTCCGGCGGTATGGTCATTTGCGCCGACCAGCTCGACCGCATCGTGCCGCTCGAGCCGGCCACCATGCCCGGGCGCGTCGTCATCCAGTGGGACAAGGAAGACTGCGCCGACATGGGCATCATCAAAGTGGATCTGCTCGGGCTCGGCATGCTGGCGGTGATCGAAGAGTCGCTCGAGCTGATCCGTACGGCCTACGGCGAACAGGTGGATCTGGCGCACCTGCCGCCGGACGACCCGGCTGTCTATGCGGCGCTCCAGAGGGCCGACACCATCGGGATGTTCCAGGTGGAAAGCCGCGCCCAGATGTCCTGCCTGCCGCGCATGAAGCCGGAGAAGTTCTACGACCTCGTCGTCGAAGTGGCCATCATCCGGCCGGGGCCGATCGTCGGCAAGCTGGTGCATCCGTATCTGCGCCGGCGGCGGGGGCTCGAGCCGGTCACCTACCCGCACCCGTCGCTCGAGCCGGTGCTGGCGCGCACGCTCGGCGTACCGCTGTTTCAGGAGCAACTGCTGCGCATGGCGATGACGGTGGCGGGCTTTTCCGGCGGCGAAGCCGAAGAACTCCGGCGCGCTTTCGGCTTCAAGCGCTCCGAGCGCCGCATGAAGGAGGTGGAGGCCAAGCTCCGCCAGGGCATGGAGCGCAACGGCATCACGGGTGAGGCGCAGGAAGAGATCGTGCGCTCGATCACCTCCTTTGCCCTTTACGGCTTCCCCGAATCCCACGCGGCCAGCTTCGCGCTGATCACTTACGCCAGCGCTTATCTGAAATGCCACTATCCGGCCGCCTTCCTGGCGGCGATGCTGAACAACCAGCCGATGGGTTTCTATCACCCGGCCACGTTAGTCAAGGACGCGCAGCGCCACGGGCTGCACTTCCGGCCGGTGGATGTGAACGTCTCCGGCCTGCGGTGTACGGTCGAGGAGGGGTGCGTGCGGCTGGGGCTGAATTACGTCAAAGGGCTGAGCGCGGCCGGCGCGGCCGCCATCGTCGCCGCCAGGGCGCACGGGCCGTTCCGCTCGATCCAGGATCTGGTCGACCGCGTGCCGTCGCTGCGCCGGGACGAGTTGACGACGCTGGCCGCGGCGGGGGCGTTGAACGCGCTCGAGCCGCCGGAGAACGCCCACCGGCGGGCGGCCTTGTGGGATGCCGTGCTGGCGGCACGGCCGCGGGGGCAACTCTGGGGCGGCGAGGAAGGCCACGGCCGTTCACCGCTGGCGCCGATGACCGCCGAGGAGCGCCTTGTGGCCGACTTTGAGACGACGCGGCTGACCCTCGGACCGCATCCGTTCCGCTTCTACCGCCGGGCGATGGAGGCGCTGGGCGTGCGGCCGGCGGGCGAGCTGGTGCGGCTCGGCGACGGCCGGCGCGTGCGCGTGGCCGGCTGCGTCATCACCCGCCAGCGGCCCGCCACGGCCAAAGGCTTCGTGTTTCTGACGCTGGAGGATGAAACCGGCATCGCCAACATCATCATCCAGCCCGAGCTGTTCCGCGCCCGGCGCGTCACGATCGTCGGCGAGCCGTTCCTGCTGGTCGAGGGCGTGCTGCAAAACCAGCAGGGGACGGTCTCCGTGCGCGCCGCGCAGGTGGAAGCGCTGCCGCTGGCGACGGCGGCGATCGAGTCGCACGATTTTCATTGAGGCTCGTACTCGCCTTCCCGCTCTTCGAGGATGGCTTCCAGCTCCGCGATGGCCTCGAAATCCCGGGGCCGGCCGGCGGCGCGTTTGACCTCGATCAACTTCTCCAGACCAAGGAAGCGGCACGGCAGGTCAAACGGAGCCAGCATGACCGCGTGCGGCGCCAATTCCTCATAACCGCCGCCACCGGTGATCTCACCCAGCAGGTCGATGTCGCCGAGCGCAGTCGTGAGGGTGAAATTGAGCCCGCGGCGAAGCGTTTCCTCGTCCCAGCGGAATGGAAGACCGGCCGGTGCGCCCCGCAAGTAGGGCTCGTGCGGCGCCAGCGCCGACACCACCCGGGCGATATTTTCCGGCGTCCGCCGATAGACGATATCCAGATCGGCGGTCAATCTGGTCGAACCGTGGGCGGCGGCCGCAACGCCGCCGACGACGATGAACTCCACACCGGCCTGCACGAGAGCCTCGAGCAACGCCCGAAAGTCGGTCATGGCTTCCGGCCGGCGCGGCCCGCGCGCCGGAGCTCCTCACGGAAGCGCTGCAACTCCATCAGCGCCTCCAACCTTTCGCTGACCGTCCTCTTGAGGTTCTGGCGAATCAAGGTGCGGTCAATATCCCGCTTGTAGACTTCGATTACCGGGTCTGGTTCTACCGGCGGTTTCCGCTTGCCGTCCATGCGCCGCTGCCCGGTGCCATCATAGCGCACGGGCGCGCCTGCTCCCGACCGGCTTCGGCCAAGATATCATCTCCCCATGCGCTGCCTGCCGTTTCTGATCGCCCTGGCCGCCCTGGCGCAGAATGCCCCTCGCCTTCACGAATGGCGGCCCGACCCCTCCGAGTCCCCGGCGGCGCCGAAGTCTTCGTGCGCGGCCCTGAACAGCCTCACCGGCTACGAGCTCTCGGTGATGACGGCGGAAACCGTCCCCGCCGCCGAGACGCCTGAATTCTGCCGCGTGCTGATCCTGGTGCAGCCGGAAATCAAGATCGAGGTGAGCCTGCCAGGGCGCTGGAACCGCCGGCTCTACATGTTCGGCAACGGCGGCTACGCCGGGGAGAACCTGAAAGCCGCCGGGCGCGTCGCCGCCCGGAACGCGGCCCTAAAGCTCGGCTTCGCCGTGGCGCAAACCAACACCGGCCATGACGCCGCCGTCGAGCCGCTGGCCAGCTTCGCGGTGCACCCGCAGAAGCTGGTCGACTTCGCGTTCCGCTCGCTGCACGTGACGGCCGAGACGGCCAAGCGCGTCGCCGAGGCCTACTACGGCAGCCGCCCCGCGCGGTCCTACTTCAACGGCTGCTCGACCGGCGGCCGGCAGGGGCTGATTCTCGCCCAGCGCTTTCCCTCCGACTTCGACGGCATTGTCGCCGGCGCGCCCGTCCTGGACTACGTCGGCACACGCCTCCGGAGCATCGCCACCTACCAGGCCCTCACCGCGGCGCCGGTTCCCGTGGCGAAGTTGAAACTGCTCGCCGAGCGCGTCTATGCGCGCTGTGACGCCGTCGACGGCCTCAAAGACGGGCTGATCGACGACCCCCGCCGCTGCGCTTTCGAGCCCAGGCGCGATCTGCCGGTCTGCGTCGGCGGCGAGGCGCCGGACTGCTTCACGCCGGGCCAGATCGCCGCTCTCGAGACGATTTACCGGGATGTGGTCGTCGGCGGCAGGCGCGTGGCGCCCGGTTTCCCTGTGGGCGCCGAAATCGCCGGCCCGGACGGGCGCAGCGGCTGGGACGGGTGGATCCTCCGCGAAGGCCAGTTGAGCCAGTCGGCGCTCTATGCCGAAAGCGCGCTGCGCTACATGACCTTCCCCAGGCCGGTGCCCGAGTACCAGCTCGCCTGGTTTGACCTCGCGCGGGACGCGGCGCGCCTGGACTGGCTCGGCAAGCTGGTGAGCGCCACCGAGACCGATCTCAGCCGGTTCCGCGACCGCGGCGGCAAGATCCTCATGTACTTCGGCTGGGCCGATCCGGCGCTGAATCCGCTGATGGGCGTCGAATACTACGAGGCCGTGCTGGGCCGCATGGGCGCCTCCGTGCGCGACTTCTTCCGCCTCTACATGATGCCGGGCGTCTTTCACTGCGGCGGGGGAGTCGGGCCGGCGTGCTTCGATCCGCTGGCGCACTTGATCCCCTGGGTCGAGCAGGGGAAAACGCCGGAAGCGATCGTCGCCTCTCAGGTGGCCGACGGCGGCAAGGTGGTCCGCACACGCCCGCTGTGCCCGTATCCTGAAGTGGCCGACTATCAGGGTCGCGGCAGCCCCGACGAGGCGGCCGCCTTCCGCTGCGCCGGCCCCAGATGACCGGCGCCGGTTGCCCGCAGCGGATCAACGGTAGCCGAACAGCGGCGGGAACGCGATCACCACCAGCGCCGCCCATCCGGCGTTGACCGGCAGGTAGGCGAGCTGCCATCGCTCCAAGGCCGCAAAGGAGCCCCGGCGGAGCACGAAGCGCCCGTAGAGCCACGCCGACCACGCCAGGTTGACCAGCAGAATCAGGTTCTCGCCGAGACCCGCCACGCGATTCGGCGTCAAGCCGAACTCGGAGATGCGGGCTGCAATCGCCGCCAGCGCCAGCCCGTCCGCTACCAGCGCGCTCGCGACAAGCAGCAGTTGGAGGCCGTCGAACAGACCAGGCGGCGCCTCCGGGTCACGCGCCGAGGCGGCGTACACCACCAGCCCGACCACCAGAGCCAGCAGCAGGTCGAAGCCGATCAGCACCTCCCGCTTTACGTCGATGGGATTTCCGGTCCACGCCACTGCGGCCAGAAACGCTGCCAGCAGCGCCGTAAACAGCGGCGTGAACAGCCGGGTCAGCACCGGCGCCATGTGCCCGATGACGCTCTTCTTCGCCTCCACCAGCCAGGAAGCGATGATGACGGCCCCGGCCGCCCCGCACGGAATCAGCCAGTCTTGCGCAAACCAGCGCGCGTCCACCCCGATGGCCCGGAAAAGCATCATCGAAAGCCCGGTGAATACGCCTCCGCCCAGCGCGATCAGCGCATAGTAGATGACCAGCTCGCCCGAGAACCGCACGAACTCCATGCGCCCGCCGTCGGCGAACCAGCGCCCGCGAACATAGGCCAGGCCGACGGCAAGCCACAGGGCGATCGGCAAATGCAGAGCGCTGAGCACCTCCGTGTCACCACCCTTGCGAAAAGGGTAGACGTTGGCAAAGACGGCCGCGGCCGCGAAGGCGAGCGCCGGCCAGAGGGCTTCCGCCAGACCCAGCCGCCGCTTCCATGCAAAGTACGCGGTGAGCAGCGGAAAGACGAACAGGCTGGCATTGCGGGCGTAGAAAGACTCGCCGCCGTCCAGCCGGAGACCCAGCAGCGCCGGCGCCTTGACGGCCAGCGCCGCGGCGGCGGCCAGGCCCAGCACGACGATCGCCTCCGTGCGTGCGCTCTTCGGCGTCCGGCCGGCGGCGTCCGGCCAGGCGGCCAGTTCCTGCGTCAGCCTCTCCAGGTGCGTCCGGGCATACTCCCGCGACAGCGCATCGAGCGTGCTCAGCCGCTTCACCGCAACCAGGAAGGCTTCATCCCACGCCAGGCCCGCCGCGGTCAGCGCCGCCGCCTGAGCGCGCAGATCTCCCTCGAGCTTCTCCACGTCGGCTACGGGGAGGGAATGCCGGAGCAGGTATGCCCGCCACTCGGCGATTAGTTCTTCCAGCCGCTGGTCGGCGGAGTTCGTCACGGCGTGCTCTCCTTTCCGGGGTACGCCGTGCCGGTTGACGGAACCGCGGCGTTTCCGTACTATTAAGGATATCAAGGACATGTGGGCATCGAACGCCTCCAGGGGCGGCGACAACCCGGAAATTCCGGACAAGCTTTACTTCCGCATCGGGGAAGTCAGCCGCGTTTCCGGCGTCAAGCCTCACGTGCTGCGGTACTGGGAAACCGAGTTTCCGGGCATTACACCCAAGAAATCCGGCAGCGGGCATCGTCTCTACCGGCGCAAGGATGTCGAACTGATCCTCGAGATCAAGCGCCTGCTCTACGAAGAGCGCTTCACCATCGAGGGAGCGCGCAAGTACCTCGGACAGCGCGCCAAACGGCCGGCCAAGGCCGTCAAAGCGCCCGCCCAGGGCGAGCTGTTCGAAGCGCCCGCCTCGGAGATCAACCCGTTGGAAGAGGTTCGGCGCGAGCTGCGCGAGATCCTGGAAATGCTGAGGCAACCTGTCGGCGGCTGAGCGAGCAGACCGGAATGACGCGTTTGCCTTCTCGCCCGGCTGCCGGTGCTGATCTGACCGGCAAGTTCCAGCTCCAGGAACACAGCTACGAGTTTCCTTACCACTACCTGGTGGATCTCGAGGCAAGCGGCGCCATCCGGACATATCGCGAACTCGAATGGGGACTGACCTACATGACCTACATGAGCTTCGTGGTGGACTGCGTCCGGCAACTGCGGCCCGCCGCACTCCTCGACGTCGGCTGCGGCGACGGCCGGTTGATCCACCTGGTGAAGCGATTCGTGCCGAGCGTCGCCGGCGTAGACCCGTCGGCTCGGGCGATCGCCTTCGCCCGGGCGTTTAACCCCGAGGCCGAGCTGGTGGCCGGCCATGTGGACCAGATCACGGGGCAGTACGACGTGGTGACGGCCGTCGAAGTGCTCGAGCACCTGCCGGACGCCGAGGTTCCCGCTTTCGTCGCTCATCTGTTCCGCTGCACACGTCCGGACGGCGCGGTGGTTGTCTCGGTGCCGACGGTGCACCGGCCGGTCCGGAAGAAACACTACCGGCACTACGACCTTCCGCTCCTGGAGCGGACTCTCCGCCCGCACGGTGCGATCGAGAAGCACTGGTGGCTGTTCCGGCCCGGCTGGGCGGTGCGGCTGGTCGGCGCCGCGCTCTCCAACCGCCTGTGGATTCTGAAGCCGCCGGGGCTCCGGCGCCTGCTCTGGAAGCTGCACCGGGCGGCGAGTTACTTCGCCGATTCCCGCACGGGCACGCACCTGGTGGCGATTGCCCGGCACCGGACCGCCGCGGCAGGCCGGATCCCCGCTTGACCGGCGCCGCCGCCGGAGGCTACGCTGGCGCTGAGATGATGGAGCGCAGGGAGTTCATCCGGGCCGCAGGCGCCGCCGGCCTCAGCATGGGCGCCGCCCCACAGGAGCCCGCCAAAGCGTCGGTTACCTCTTCGTTGATGCTCTGGACCATCAAAGGCTCCTTCGAGGAGAAGCTCGAAATTGCGGCGCGCGCCGGCATTCAATCCGTCCAGCTCGTCGGCGAACACACGCAGTGGACCGATGCCGATATCGCCCGCGTCAAGAAGCAGCTCCGAAGCTTTCGCCTCACCATCGACGCCCTGAGCGCCGTGCCGAACTGGAGCCGGGAGCCGGTCTCGATGCTAGACCCCGGGCAGCGGGCCGGCTTCCTGGCCGAAGTCGAAAAAAACATCCTCGCAGCGCGCAAGCTCGAGGTGCCCCGTCTGCTGCTGATGAGCGGCAACGCCATCGCCGGTCGCAGCTACGAGGAGCAGTGGGCGAGCCTGGTCGAAAGCGCCAAGCGGGCGGGCGAACTCGCCGACCGGCACGACGTCACGCTGATCGTCGAGCCGCTGAACAACAAGGTCAATCACAAGGGCTTTTTTCTGACCACCTGCGTCGACGGCCTCAGGCTCATCCGCGAGGTCGGCCATCCGCGCGTGCGCCTGCTGTTCGACATCTACCACGAGCAGGTTCAGATCGGAAACGTCATCCGGACGATCCAGGAAGCGGCCCCTTTCACCGACGTCTTTCACGTGGCCGACAACCCGGGCCGCAACGATCCCGGCACCGGCGAGCTGAACTATCCGAACATTTACCGGGCCATCGCCAAGACCGGATTTCGCGGCGTCATCGCCATGGAGTATCTGCCGCTTTCGGATCCCGTCAAGAGCCTGACCCGCTCCGTCGACGAGATGCGGGCCGGCCTCAGTGCGGGTTGACGCCGACCAGGATGATCGAGACGGGCAGATCGCCCAGCTTCGCGCTCCACAGCCAGTCCTCGCCCGTCTGCGCGAAGCCCTCGTTGAAGCCGCTCTCGACTTTCCAGAGGGAAAGCACCGCGGGATGATTCGTCCCCGTGACCTTCCGGCTCATCGCCATCAGGTCGTTGAAGCCCGGGGTCGCCTTCGGATCTGTATCCTCGGCGGCCGGTGACAGGATCAGAAAGTCCCGGTTCGGCTCGACTCCCAGATGCGCGCCGTCTTCAGGATAGTAGCTGAAGCGCAGCGTGTACAATCCGGGCTTGAGGCGCTGGCCGCGCCGGTCCTTGCCTTCCTGTGCGTAACGGATCACACCCAGCAGGGCCCCGTGGGGAATCGTCTTGAGCTGCACGTTATTTTCGCTGGTTTCCGGGGCCTGCGGCGGCTTGGACCGCAACCAGACTTCGCAGTACACCTTGCCGTCTTCCGAGAGCACCTGAATGCCGGGTCCCAGTTCGCCGGCGATGGCAGGCGCCAGTTCGGCAGGAGGAGCCCCGGCGGGCTTGCTCGAATACTGGCCGAAAGCGATTGTGGCGGCGACCGACAGGGGAATGAGCACTCTGAACATTGGATATTTGCCTCGCTTCTTCTATGCTAGCCGCTTCAGACTTGACGCGGCTGTCCCCCGGGCGTTTCGTAATAGGCGTTCTGCGGCTGCTTCTGCGGGCGAGGCTCGTAGCGGGCCCTCTTGAGGAACTCCTCGATTCGCGCCATCACCTCGGGATGCCCGGCGGCGACGTCCCTGGTCTCGCCCGGGTCCTCCCCCAGATGGTACAGCTCGAGCGGACCGTCCGGCTTCGGCCGCACGGCCTTCCAGGGTCCCATCCGCACGGCCTGCCGCGGAACCTCGGCGAAGAACGTGCCGGTGGTGGCGTCGTAGCGGGGCAGCTCCCAGTAAAGGAACTCGTGCGCTCGCTGCCTCGAGGGGCTGCCGAGCAGCGCAGGCAGAATCGAAAAGCCGTCCGTGTGCGGCGGCACGGGCGCGCCGGCCAGCTCGAGCGCCGTCGGCAGGAAGTCCCAGAATCCGCACAGGTGATCGCTGACGGCGCCGGGGGCGATGCGGCCCGGCCAGCGCGCCACCAGCGGCACGCGGATGCCGCCTTCGTAGAAGTTCTGCTTGTGCCCGCGGAGCCCGCCGGTGCTCTCGAAGAAGTCATCGTTCCAGAGCGGCGTGGCCGCCCCGTTGTCGGAGGTGAAAAAGACGATCGTGTCTTTGTCGATGCCCAGCTCCTCGACCAGCGCCAGGATCCGGCCGACGTCGCGGTCCATGCGGGTGATCATTCCGGCGAGAGCCGTCCGCGGCTCGTCCTGAGCGGCGTAGTGGTTGTTCGGATCGCGGAACGGCTTGGTTTCCGGAAACAGGCCCCGATACTCGGCCATCGAATCCTCCGGCACGAGCAACTCCAGATGCGGGATGGTGAAAGGCACATAACAGAAGAACGGCCGGTCTTTGCTCTGCCGGATGAAGTCGAGCGCCCTGTCGGCGATCACGTCGTGCGAGTAGGTCGCGCGCTTGCCTCCGCGGTTGCCTGCGAGCGGAAAACGCTCGCCGTTGTGGAAAAGAAAGGCCGGATAGTAGTAGTGGGCGTGGACCTGATGCAAGTAGCCGAAGAACTCGTCGAAGCCCTGTTTCCACGGGACGCCGTCGGTGCCGAGGTCCCCCAGGCCCCACTTGCCGAAGCAGCCCGTGCGGTAGCCGGCCTGGCGGAGCAGCTCGGCCACGGTGACGTCTTCGGCAAGCAGCGGCACGCCGCCGGGATTGCTCCGCACGGACGTATGGCCCATGTGCAGGCCCGTCATCAGCACGCTGCGCGAGGGGGCGCAGACGGTGCAGCCGGCGTAGGCGTTGCGAAAGCGCATCCCTTCGGCGGCCATGCGGTCGATGTGCGGGGTGCGAATTCTCTTCTGACCGTAGCAGCCCAGATCGCCGTAGCCCAGGTCGTCGGCCATGATAAAGATGATGTTCGGCGGCCGTCCGGGCCTGCGGCAGGAGCCCGCCGGCGGCGCGAGGCCGGCCGCGACTTGCGAAAGGAACCGGCGCCGGTTGAGCGAAGGCATCGGCTACCGATTGTAGTCCAGCCTGCGACGCAGGAGAGGGCCAATGGAACGAGTCTGTTTTCTGTTGAAAGTGAAGCGCGACCGCCTCGCCGAATACAAGGCGCGGCATGCCGCCGTGTGGCCGGAGATGCTCGAGGCGCTGCGGCGCACCGGCTGGCGGAACTACTCGCTGTTTCTGCGCGACGACGGCTTGCTGGTAGGCTATCTGGAGACCCCCGACTTCGAGCGGGCGCGCGCCGAGATGGCGCGCCTGGAGGTGAACGAGCGCTGGCAGCGCGAGATGGCGCCCTTCTTCGAAGAGCTCGACGGCCGCCGGCCCGACGAAGGCCTGCTGCGTCTCGAAGAGGTCTTCCACCTCGACTGAAGGCGCGCGATACACTGAAGAGTCGCCTCGTCGAGGAGAAGGACGTTGACCCTGCCCTTGGGATACCGCTACGCGACCGGCTATGCCGGCCTGCGGGTCGAGCGCAAGGACGATCTGGCGCTGATCGTCTCCGAGCCGGCGGCTTCGGCCGCCGCCATGTTCACGACCAACGTCGTGCGGGCGGCCCCGGTCAAGCTGGCCCAGCGCCATCTGAGGAGCTCCGGCGGCAAGGTGCGCGCGATTCTGATCAATGCCGGCAATGCCAATTGCGCCACGCGCACGGGCGACCGCGCCGCCCGGGAATGTTGCCGCGTCTTGGCGCGCCTGCTCCGCGCCCCGGTGCACCAGATCCTGCCCGCTTCGACCGGCGTCATCGGCGCCGAGCTCGACGCGACGCGGATCACGCGGCGCCTGCCGGAACTCGTCGGCAGCCTCTCGGCGGACCGGTTCGAGCAGCTCGCTGCGGCCATCATGACGACGGACACCGTCCCGAAGTTTGTCACCGCCGAGGCCGTGCTCAAGCAGGGCCGGATCCGTGTGGCGGGCGTCACGAAAGGCGCCGGCATGATCCAGCCGAACATGGCGACGATGCTGGCCTTCGTGATGACGGACGCCGCCCTGGCGCCCGTGGAGCTGTGGGAAGCCCTGGCGCCCGCCGTCGAGCACACCTACCACCGACTCACCATCGACGGCGATACGTCGACCAACGACACCATCGTGCTGCTCGCCAACGGGGCTTCCGGCACAGAGGTGACGCGCAGCGACCGCAAGCTGTTCCGCGATCTGCTGACGCGCCTGCTCGAGGACCTGGCGCGCAAGATCGCACGCGACGGCGAGGGCGCGCGGAAGCTGATCGTCATCGAAGTCACGGGTGCGGTGAACGAGGCCGCCGCCGCTCAGATCGGCCGTTCGATCGCCAACTCCCCGCTGGTGAAGACGGCGATCGCAGGCGCCGACGCCAATTGGGGTCGCATCCTGATGGCCGCGGGCAAGGCGGGCGTGCCGTTCGACCCGGCCAAGGTCGACATCTACATCCAGGGCATCCGCGTCTGCCGCGGAGGTCTCGCCGCGGAGTTCTCCGAAGAGGAAGTGGAGCGCAAGATGCGGGCGGCCGAGTGCCTCGTCCAGGTTGCCATCCGCGGCCGCCACCGCAGCTCGGCCCGCTTCTTCACCTGCGACCTCACCGAAGACTACATCCGGATCAACGCCGAGTATCGCACCTGACGGGCGGCTTTAAAGCAGCGCCTCGGCCAGACGCCGGAAATTGCTCGGCGTGACCAGTTGCACGCGGATCTGGAGGCGCGTGTGCCTCCGCAGCGCCTTTTCGAGTTCGTCGGTCGGAAAGTTGGGGCTGGCCAGGTGAAGGCTGCCGGCCTCGATCCGCACCGGCATGACGTTCCATTCGCGAATGATCCTGGCCGGCAGCGCGCGCGCTACGTTTCGGGGAACCTGGCTGGGATCGATCGCTCCCAGATCGATTCCCATTTGTAGGCTGAGCGCCTCGTACACCTCCTCCTCGCTGAGCAGGCCGCAGTGGATCAGGTGCTGCCCGAGCAGCATGCCCGCGGGCTTCGTCGCGCGGGCGGCCTCGAGTTGCTCGGCCGTCAGATAGCCGGAGCCGACCAGAATCTCACCGAGCGGCCGCTTGTGCGGCAGCAGGGCCGCGCGCGACGGGTAGGCGTGTTCGGTCTTGACCCAGACGAGCGGCCGGCCGCGCACCCTGGCCGCCGCGTAGCGTGTGAGCGCCACAAGCGTGGCCGCCGAATTCAGCAGGTTGCCGTAAACCAGCCGGACGGGAACGCCGAGCGCGAAGCGAACACCGTAGATTCGGGCTACGCAGGTGGTGCGCGCCGCCAGGTGCACGATCTGCAGAGTCAGCGTCAGCGCCAGAAGCTCCAGCATCGCCGGAGCGGTGACTGCTTCGGCCAGGCCCCATGCGGTCTTCGAGGCTCGAGCCGCCAGCCATGTGACCGCTCCATAAAGAAACAAAAGATTGGAAAGCAGGCTCACCGGATTGCCCACCAGCCCCTTGCGGTCCCGCCACAGCCAGTAGACCTGGCGGAGGCCGCCACCCCAGCCGTGCCGCTCCCAGGTCTGAAGCGCGATGCCGGTGATCCAGCGCGAGCGCTGCCGCACGGCGCTGCCGAACCGGCGCGGGAAGAATTCGCGTGTCGCCACCGGGACGCCGCCCGAGAAGCGCAATGGCAAGAAGATCTGGCGCACGCCGAGTTGCTTCAGGCGCAGCCCGTTTTCGTAGTCCTCGGTGAGGCACGCCGGCTCGAAGATACGGTTGGACTCGGAAGCTGCGAGGCGTTCCAGCGCCCGCCGCGAGTACGCCGTGCCGACGCCGCTGGATGGAATGAAGCCGCCCAGCGCCTGCCGCGCCGGCAGATCCTTAGTGTGACTCTCCGCGAAATCGTCACAATAGAGCCCGTGCGTCAGCTCGCGGAGCCGCGTCGGCAGGGCCAGCACCGGAACCTGAATCATCTCGTAGGCGCCGGCGTAGCGGCGGATCCAGTCCAGCTCCTCCGGGTGGATCAGGTCCTCGGCGTCGTGGGTCAGCACCAGATCGAAGCGGAGCCCGGCCTGCTCTTCATACAGAAGCATCCGCTGGTAGATCCAGTTCAGACAGTCGGCCTTCGACGTCGGCCCGTTGTGCGGGCACAGGCTTAGGTGCACGTTTGCAAAGCGGCTTTCGACGCGCTGGATCGCCTGGACCGTGGCGGTGTCGTTGGGGTAAGCCCCGACGAAAAAGTGGTAACGCGCGTAGCGGATGGCGCTCAGGTTGTGCTCGAGCATCTCGCCGATCACCGCTGCTTCCTGCCAGCAGGGAACGAAGATCGCCATCAGCGGTTCCGGCGGCGGGCCGGGTCCGGTCGGTTCGGCCGGGGTGCGGTTGTGCGCCCAGGCGTAGAGAAAGGCGAACAGAACGACTAAGTCGTCGATGCCGCTCAGCACAATCCAGAGCGCAAGCGGAACGAGCGAGGCGGCCGCCAGCCCGTCCAGACGGCGCGAGATTTCGCCGAGCAGACACTCCACCATGGGCTCTAGTGGCGGCGCACGCGAGCAATTCTCATTTGCCGCGGCGGACTCGCACCGACGAGACGGACACTCTAGGGTAGGGGACCGCGTCGCGCCGGCGCCGTCCTACAGCGGCACCGCGTTGCGGCGCACGTACTCATCCACCTCGGACTCATCCGGTCCGACGTAGTGGAAGTACTCGGCGTATTCCAGGCCGTACTTCTGGCCCCGGACGCGGTCG
>JBBIMZ010000012.1:15952-17114 GCA_037444135.1 Solibacteraceae bacterium | reverse complement strand
CGACCTGCTTGTACTCGCCCACGTTGAAGCCGAACAGGCGGACCGGGGATTCGCTGCGCCGCCGCGTGATGCGCCACTCGCCCTCCGTGCGGTCTTCCAGCTTCTGGCCGGTGAAGACCAAGTTCAGGTGCGCCGGATACCGGAAGGTGACGTCGTAGCCGGCGAAGTGCAGACCTCGCCGCGGGTACCACGAGCCGCGCGAGCCGACGTAATAGACGCCGTTGCCGGCTTCGGTGACCACCCGGCCCCGGTGGCGGAACTCAAGCTCGTAGGTGCGGCCCGGCTCAAGTGGCCGCGGCGGCACGACGAGGAAGAGCTTGTTGCCGTAACCGCGCAACAGGTTGTCGCGGAGGGCTTCCCGCTCGAAGACCTCGCAGGGCTCCCCGTCGATGCGCGCTTCAGCGACGTTCATGCTGTCGGAAATCTCGAAGTACAACACCGGGTGGGCACGCGGTCCGGTGGTGAAGCGGGCCCGCGTCGTCGCCTCCAGACTCAGATCGGTCCCCAACGATGCCTCGATCCGGTAGTCCTCGAGCGGCTCGGCGGCCGGCTGGAAGCGCCTGGCGCTTGTCCGGTAGGCCCGCGATGGGAAGCTGGTCCACACGTCGAAATAGGCGCGGTTGTCGCGGAAGTTGACCTGGCCGACCTGAATCTGCTCCGGGGCGGAGGGGTCGAACACCACGTCGAAGTTACCGAGCCGGTTGCCGCGAACCGCAGCATAGAAGAACCCCTCGCCGGGCGGACTGCCCGAGAGCAATTCATAGAGGAAGCGCATGCCGAAACTGGCGGCCAGGTTGTTTACCGCGGCTGCGAACTGCCGCTCCAGCAGGATGCCGGTTTCGGGGCTCCTGGCGACGTCGGGCCGCGACCGGATCAGGCCGGCGAGCTCCTCGGCGGTGCTGTCGGTGAACAGCAGCAGCGCGGTGCGGAAGTGCTCGTTCAGATTCGGAGCGTGAGTGAACGTCGCCAGCGACAGCCGCTCGCTCTTGAGCGGGGGCATCAGGAGCAGCTCGGCGTCGCCGCCTTCGTTATGCGCGGAAAAGACGGCGGAGATCCGGCGGCCGTCGATCGGGCGGCCGAAGATCAGGTAGCCGTCGCTCAGATAAATCCGCAGTTCCTCGCGAGCGAACCGGAGGTCGCGAACGCGATAGCACTCCCGGGG
>JBBIMZ010000012.1:0-15915 GCA_037444135.1 Solibacteraceae bacterium | reverse complement strand
CAGCTCGGCGGCGGTCGTAGCCGGCCATAGGCGCGAGGGCGCCAGAGCCAGCGCCAGCAGGAGAGCCCTCACACTTCCAGTCTACTGCCGGCGCTCGGCTCCGCCGTCGACAGTCGCGGCGGCAGATTCGGCGAAGACCTGAGCGTCGAAGACGTACAGCCGGGCGCGGGGATGGCGGTAGGCGGAAGGCGCCAGGCCGGCCTTTCGGGCGAGATTCTCCAGGAGCTGCTCGCGGCTCCACCCCATCTCCGCGGCCACTTGAGGCAACAACGTCGCGGTCTTACCCTCCAAGAGGAGCACGGCGCCCTTGCCCGGGCGGAGCTCCTGCCACCCGGCGAGTTTCTTGAGCGGCGTCAGGAGGGAAATCTCGACAGTGACCGGGCCCTCGTCGGCGCTCAGCGGCGGAAAGCGGGGATCGGCCGTGCTGGCCGCCAGCGTCCGATCCGGGACCATCTGCCAGAGCGGCCGGCTGGCCGCCAGATTGCCGACGCAGCCTCGCAGTTCACCGTTCTTCTTGATGGTGACAAAGACGCCGGCTCGCTGATTCAGTGCGGCCGAACGCTCTGCCGAAGGAAGCGGCGCCGGAGATTTCGCCTTCCCGTCGAGGTAGCGGTCCAGAGTCTGGCGCGCGCTCGCGAGCAGCCTGCGCTGGTCCTCAGGGCTGACCAGGAAAGCCGAGGCCGGGTAGAAGGCGAGCGCGCCATAGGTCACCGAGGTTGAGAAGTCACCCGTCAACTCTCCGGAGGTCATCAGATCCACGGGCTGCATGTAGATCTCCTCCTCTTTGTCGAGCGCGGCCAGGGCGGCCAGCAACAGGCGTATCGGCTCCCGGCCGCAGATGGTGTCCCCGGTGGCGCTCAGGTAATCGTCGAAACCCGCCACGCGGATGGAGCCGATCTCTTCAAAAGCGGCCATCGCCTGGCGCAACAGCCTCGTGCGCAGTTCCGCATCATTCGGATACGGCACGTAGCCGTAGGTCTTGCCGTAGTGTGTGAAGTCCGAGGAGGCGACCACGACGTCGCCGGCCCGGATCCGTGCGGCGAGCCTGGCGGCGGCCGCGGCCAGCGAGGGCGGGCTGAGCTCCCCGGTATAGAGCGGCACGACGGCGGCGCCCGGCGCCGCCGATTGTATCCATGGCAGCTGATTTTCGAGCGAGTGGTCGCACAGTTCCGCTTCGGCCGCCACGGGAAAGCCGAGCGCGGTGACCGCGGCTCGGTTGACCGAGACTTCGCCCAGGGGCGTGACGTAGGAGTCCACAGCCGGCGCCGCCACGCCGCTGAGCCGTCTCCGGTGGCTGAATCCGAGCACAATGACATTGCGCGGGGAATCGAGCAGCCGGTAGGCCGAGGCCGCCACCACTCCCGAAAACTGGATCGCCGCGTGCGGCGCAATCAGCGCCCGTAACCGGCTGCGCCGGGGAGCTCCGCCGGCGCGGTCCGCAGCCGCCCGAAACGCTTTCTCGATGGCGCCTGTCAGCTCTTGCTTTCCGGCCGGAAACCACTTGCCCGCCATAGGGGAGCGGTGAGCCTGGGCCGGCAGCGCGACGGGGGAGGCGATCAGAAGGACAAGGCCCGAAAGTGGAACCAACCGGCCGGCCGGCATGGCGTCAATCCGATTTCCAGAATTGGAACCACTTCCTCGGAGCTGCGGCCGCCTCCGGCGGGCCGGTTTCCACCGGTGCGCCCTCGAGGACGCGGCGGGGATTCGACACCAGCAGACGCGTGGCCACCTCGACGCCGAACTTGCGCGACAGGTAGCCGAAGGCCCCGGAGAGGTCCGGCGTGCGGTCCTCGGCGTCATGAGCGTCGCTCGCCACTAGATGGGCCAGGCCGCGGCGGACCAGCAGGTCGGCGAATTCCTTGGCTTGCCGGCCGAAGCGACCGAGGAAGGACTGCGCGGTCACCTGAAGCAGGCAGCCGCGTTCGACCCAGCCTTCGAGCTCCTCGAGGCGCTGTTGCAGCAGGTAGTTGCGCTCGGGATGGGTGACGATCGGCACGATGCCGGCGCCCATCAACAGATCGAAAATCTCTGCGGTCGACTTGAAAATCAGTAGGTCGGGGAATTCCACGAGCAGGTAGGCGTGGCCGTTGATGGTGAAGCGGGAAGGTTCGGCCAGGGCGTGCTGGATGTTCTCGTAGGAGAGATGGAAGTCGCAACCGCGATGAATGCGCGGCTGCGGGCCGACGGCTTCGGCCAGTTCGGCGATTCTGCGGCCGCACTCGTCCGGGTCGAAGGCGTACTCGAGGTTGGCGTGGGGTGTGGCGACGATATCGGTGGTGCCGCCGCGGGCGGCGATCCGGAGCATGGCGATGCTCTCGTCGAGCGATCCGGCCCCGTCGTCCACGCCGGCTAGGATATGGCTATGGATATCGACCATGGGACCCCAGCCAGGCCGCCGCTAGATGAACATCTCTTCGTCGGAAGTGGCCTGGGCGACGCTGGGCCGTCCTCCGCGCACCAGGTAATGGAGGGCGGTCCGGATGCCAGCGCCCACGGCGCTGACCTCCCGGATGGGCCAGAGCACGCCCTTGTTGAGCACGACGACGGTTTCGTGCACGCGGCTGATCGTGTCGTCCAGCACCAGTTCGACGCGATCCAGCTGGATGCGAGCCCGCTGCGTAAGCTCGGTGAGAAACTCGTCGGTCTTGCCCAGCTGGAGGCGCGTGGCTTCGAGCGCGGCGTTCGCGTTGACGGTCAGATCGGCGGCTTTGAGAGTAAGGTCGGCGATCTGGCGGCGGCTCTCCTCCAGCGTCTTCTCGGCCGACTCCAGCAACGCCTCCGCCTTGGGCGCCAGTTGTTCCAACTGAGAGCGGATGGCCGTGGCTGACCGCGCCACCTTGCCCATGAACACCGCCAGGAGCACCAGCGCCAAAGTGGACACGCCGACGGCGCCGGCCATTACGAAGGAAAGGGGCTCGTTGGCTTCCATGTCCGCTCGCCGGAATCGTCAGCCTTTCGCCTCTCCTTCGGCGGCCTTGGGTTCCGTGGCGCCGACGGCCTCCCGATAAGCCTGTTTGCCGGCCTCGACGGCCGCGGCCAGATGATCTTTCTGGCGAGCGATGACCTCCTTGCCCTTCTCAACCAGATCCGTCGCCGACTGGCGAACTTCCTCGGTCCGCCGCTTGACGTATTCTTTTCCTTCGTCCGCCTTGGACTTGATCAGCTGGCGCGTTTCTTCGCCTGATTTGGGCGCAAAGAGGATACCGATGCCGACTCCGATCCCCAATCCGAGGAAAAAGTACGCCAATTTGTTGTTGTCCTCCACAGCAGTTTTCCTTTCTGTTTCGAGTATACTGCGTTTAGTCTCGACGATAACACTAAACGGGCGGCCATGACGGGCGAGGGCGCGGAGGCGGGCAGGAGGCCGCGGAAGCTGGACGCGGCCGGACTCTGGGAGCACGCCCTGCGTCTGTTGCGAGCCCGAGCCCTGCCCGCCGCCGAGTTGCGCGACAGGCTGCGGCGGAAGGCCGCCGATCCGGCCGACGTGGCGCCGCTGCTCGAGAAGCTGAGATACTACGGCCTCGTCGACGATGAGAAGTACGCCGAAAGCTACGCCAGCGCCCGCTTGGAGAGCAGGCGCCAAGGACGGCTGCGCGTCCTGCGCGACCTGCGCCTGCGGAGAGTTCCGGCGCGCGTTGCGCGGGCGGCCGTGGAGAAGGTCTACGGCGATACCGACGAAGCGGGGCTGATCGAGGAGTACTTGCGAAGGAAGTACCGCCAGGTAGCGCTCGCCGAGCATCTGGCCGATCCGCGGAATTTGGCCGCGGCGTACCGCAAGCTGCGCTATGCGGGCTTCAGCGCGCAGAGCATCATCGAGGTACTCAAGCGATACTCGACGCAAGCCGAGGAACTCGGAAGCGAACCGCCCGACGAAGCCTGATCGTGCCACGGGTCCGGCGAGCGCCTTTGTTATGCTGAAATCGCCATGCGGCGTTTGCGCCGTCTCCTGCTCGTGGCGATCTCCGGGGTTGTGGTTGCCGTCGGCGTGACGTACTGGTGGCGCAAGGCCGCGCTGGAGCGGCAGGCGCCCGCCGCCTCCCCGCCGCTGCCGCTGCACATCCAGGCGGAGGGGCGCGATTGGGTTTACACGCATCATGAAGGCGACCGACCCCGCGTGGAGGTGCGGGCGGCGCGCATGCGCCAGATCGAGCGGCCGGCGGAGCTGGAACTGGAAGGGGTCGAGCTGCGCATCTTCGACCGGGACGGGCGCAAGTACGATCACGTCCGGAGCGCCTTTGCGCGCTTCGACACGCGCAACGGAGACCTGTACTCGGACGCCGAGGTCGAAATCACGCTCGGAGTGCCCGTAGGCGGCGCGCCGCCGGACGATCCCCTCATCATTCGCGCGTCCGGGGTTCACTTTGACACCGGCACGGGCAAGGCCATGACGGAGCGGCCGGCTTGGTTTCGGCACGGGCGGGCCGAAGGCAGAAGCGTCGGCGCCTCCTATGATCCGGCGTGGAACGACTTGCGCATGCACGCCGGAGTCGAGCTGCGCTGGCTCGGCGGCGCGGAAGGCAAGGCGATGACGCTCCAGGCGGGCGAACTGGTCTACAAGCAGGACCAGGCCAAGGTGTACCTGTCGCCCTGGTCGCGCCTGAAGCGCGGGAACCTGACTCTGGAGGCCGCCGAAAGCGTCGTCACGCTGGAACGGGACGCCATCCGGCGGGTGGATGCGCAGCGGGCGCGCGGCCGGGACCGCTCTCGGCGGCGAACGATAGAGTTTGCGGCCGACAAGCTCGTCGTCGAGTTCGGCGAGGGCGCGGTGATCCAAAAGATCGTCGGCGAACAGGGCGCACAACTGGCGGCCGTCTCCGAGGCGGATCAAACGAGCGTGTCTTCCGACCAGATCTTTCTCGACTTTCGTGTTGTCGGCCGCGACAGCGTGCTCGAATCCGCCCTGGCGATGGGGCGCAGCCGGCTCGAATCCCGGCCTCGGGCCCGGCCGGGTTTGCCGGCGAGCGAGACACGCCTGCTGCGCGCCGAGGTGATCAAGACGGTGATGAGGCCGAACGGCGACGAGATCGAGACGATCGAGACGCATACGCCGGGGACGGTCGAGTTTCTTCCCAACCGCCCGGAACAGCGGCGGCGGCGCATCGACGGCGAGCGTCTCTGGATCTACTTTGCGCCCGACAACCGGATCCGGGCTTTCCGGGCCATTCAGGTGGCCACTCGCAGCGAGCCCGCAGCGGTCCACGCAGAGAAGAGCGCTCCCGCGCTGACCTGGAGCCAGGATCTGCTGGCGCAATTCGATCCCGGCACCGGCAAGCTCGTCCAGCTCGAGCAGTGGGGCGAATTCCGCTACCAAGAGGGCAGCCGGCGGGCGGTGGCTGACAAGGGGACGCTGGATGAAGCGCGCGGCACGCTGGCCCTGAGCGGGAAGGCGCGCGTGTGGGACGAGTCGGGCTCGACGGCGGCCGACGAACTGTTTCTGGCGCGCGCAAGCGGCGATGTGACCGCGGCCGGGCATGTGAGGACGACGCGGCTCGACGACCGGAAGGCCGCCTCGGATCTGCTCGCCGCCGGCGAGCCGGTCCACGCCAGCGCCCACCGGATGGTCGCCGCCAACGGCCGGACGAATATCGTCTATGAGGGGGACGCCGTGCTCTGGCAAGGGGCGAACCGCGTGCGGGCCGAGCGCATCGAGATCGACCGCAACCTCCGTCGCTTGAGCGCCAGCGGCCATGTGACCAGTCAATTTGTCGAGACGGCCGGCGGGGAGGCGGACGGCAACGGTGGGGCGCCGAACTATCTTCTGGTGCGGGCGGCCGAGATGGTCTACGTGGAAGCCACGAGCGAGGCGTGGTACCGCCACGAGGTTTGCCTGCGCCGGGGCGAGCTGGAGGTCACGGCGCGCGAGCTGCGGGCCCATTTCTCCAAGGCCGGCCCAGAGTCGGAGATGACGCTCGAGTGGGCGGCCGCCGACGGCGAGGTGCTCATCGTCGACACGCGGGGCGGACACAAGCGCACGGGGAGCGGCGAGCACGCCGAGTATTACGCGCGCGAGGACAGGATCGTGCTCAGCGGCGGCCGGCCGAAGCTGGTCGATTCGACGCGGGGCACGACTGAGGGGCGGCGATTGACCTACTTTGCCGGCGATGATAGGCTGCTGGTGGAGGGGGCCGAGGCCCAGCCGGCGGTGACACGCCTGCGGCGCAACTAGCCGATGCGGAAGCTCGAAACGGTCGAGATCTCGAAAGCCTACCGGGGCCGGAAGGTCGTCGATGACGTTTCCCTGAGCGTGGTGGAGGGCGAGGTTGTCGGGCTGCTTGGACCGAACGGGGCGGGCAAGACGACCTCGTTTTACATGATCGTCGGGCTCATCAGCCCGGACTCGGGGAGCGTGCTGCTGGACGGCGAAGAGATCACCGGCCTGCCGATGTACCAGCGAGCCCGGCGGGGCATCAGCTATCTGCCGCAAGAGCCGTCGGTGTTCCGCAAGCTGACGGTCGAAGAGAATCTGATGGCGATTCTCGAGACGATGCCGTTGACAAATCACCAGCGGCGGGAGCGGATGGAGCGGCTCATCGAGCAGCTCGGGCTGGAGAAGGTACGGCACAACCGGGGGTATGCGCTGTCGGGCGGCGAGCGGCGCCGGGTCGAGGTGGCGCGCTCGCTGGTGATCGAGCCGAGCTTCCTGCTGCTGGACGAGCCGTTCTCCGGCATCGATCCGATCCAGGTGCTCGAACTACAACGCATCATCTTCGAGCTCAAGCGGGCCGGCATCGGCATCCTGGTGACCGACCACAACGTCCGCGAGACGCTTGCCGTGACCGACCGCGCCTACATCATCAACAACGGGAAGATCTTCCGTTCCGGACGCCCCGAGGAGCTCGGCCGCGACCCCGAAGTCCGGCGGGTCTATCTCGGCGAGGCCTTCCAGTTTGAGCGGGCCGGCTACAGCCGCCCGTGAAGAGGCCGGGTGCGGCCCGAGCATCGGAGGCGCCCTCAGCTCCAGTAATTCCGGTCCAGACTCCGGTATTGGACGGCCTCGGCGACGTGCTGCGCCGAGACGGCCTCGCAACCTGCCAGGTCGGCGATGGTGCGCGCCACCTTGAGGATGCGGTCGTGAGCGCGGGCCGAGAGCCCCATGCGGCGGACGGCCAGCTCGAGCGTCCGCTCGCCGGCCTCGTCGAGGGCGCAGAGCCTGCGCAGGAGCCGCTGCGGGATATGAGCGTTGTAGAAGCCGCGGCGCTGCTGGATCGCGCGCGCCGCCTGGACGCGCTCGCGCATGGCGGCCGACGCGGCGCCGTCGACGGCGCCGCGCAGCTCCTTGTAAGGGACCGCCGGAACTTCGATGTGAAGGTCGATGCGGTCGAGCAGCGGCCCGGAGATCTTGCCCAGGTAGCGCTGAATGATCGCTCCGGTGCAGCGGCACTCGCGCGTGGCGTCGCCGTAGTAGCCGCAGGGACAGGGATTCATCGCCGCCACGAGCATGAAGCTGGCGGGGAACGACAGGGTCATGTGGGAGCGCGCGATGGTGACCGAGCCGTCTTCGAGCGGCTGGCGAAGCAGCTCGAGGACGTTGCGGGGAAACTCGGGCAGCTCGTCCAGGAACAGCACCCCGTGATGGGCCAGGCTCACCTCGCCGGGCCGGGGCGTCCCGGCGCCTCCGCCGATCAGTCCGGCGTCGGAGACGGTGTGGTGCGGCGCGCGGAAGGGCCGCCGGCTCAGCAGCCCGACGCCTTTGGGGAGCTGGCCCGCCACGCTGAGGATCTTGGTCGTCTCGAGGGCCTCCTCGAAGGTCAGCGGGGGCAGGATTCCGGCCAGCCGTTTGGCCAGCATCGTCTTGCCGCTGCCGGGCGGGCCGATCATCAAGACGTTGTGGGCCCCGGCTGCGGCGACCTCCAGGGCGCGCTTGGCCGCCGTCTGCCCGCGGACGTCGGCAAAGTCGCGGGCCGCCTCGGCGGCGGTGGCGCCGTTGCGAGACGCGTGGCGCACGGGCTCGAACTTGTCCGGTTCGGCGAGCAGGGCCACGACTTGCGCCAGGTGCCCCAGCCCATAGACGCGGACGCCGTCGACGACGGCCGCTTCAGGCGCGTTGTCCTGAGGCACGATGAGGTTCCGGATACCCTGGCGCCTTGCGCAGACCGCGATCGACAGCGCGCCGCGGATGGAACGGATCGAGCCATCCAGGGAGAGTTCGCCTGCGAGCAGGTGCTCGTCGCAACGCGCCACCACGCCCATGGCTCCGAGGATGCCGAGCGCCATCGGCAGGTCAAAACCGGGGCCCTCCTTGCGCACGTTGGCCGGCGCCAGGTTGATGGTCACCGACTTGTTCGGGTAGCCGAAGCCGGAGTTGATCAGCGCCGACTTGATCCGCTCGCGGCTTTCGCGAACCGCCGTATCCGGCATGCCGACGGTAATGAAGTCCCGGGCTGATCCGGAAGCATACAGATCGACTTCGACGTCGACCGGGTGGGCATCGATGCCGTAGACGGCGGCGCTGCGCGTACGGAACAGCATCTCTCCAATTACAGTGCAGCGTGCGCCGAGCCGGCTCTCATGCGAGTGTGCCGGGCGGCCCGAGGGCGCAACGGCATGGGGTGTCGAAATTGGCTTCGAATTTGCGCTTTCGCCTGTTTTTTGGGCCGCCTGGGGGCACGGGGAGGGGTCGATCCGGCTCCGGGAGCGCGCGGCGGCATGGCAAGGGCGGCGTATCTCTGGATGCCGTTATCGCACGGCGGGGTGTGAATGGCGTGGCGCCCGCCACTCAAGTAGCGAGGGATGAAGGAGTTAGGGATGGAAGACGGTGGTGAACGGATGAAAGGGTCAGGGCAGGGAAATCGCGGAGGTAAGTCTGGAACCCGACGCTCTGCTTCGGGCGGGCCGAAACAGCCAACGCGGACTCGGACCCGGGGCGCGTGCTAGAATCGGCCCTAGTATCACAGGACCTTCCGGATGATCGGATACCGTTTCGCTCCCGGGTTTTGTTTTTTCTGGCTGCTGGCCAGCGCGAGCGTTACCCCGGAGACGGTGGTGGCGACGATCAACGGCCGCAAGATCACCGCGGGAGAGGTCGAGCGGATTCTGCTGGGGGCTCCGGGAGCGCTCCAGCAGAACCTGCGGGAGAACCGCAAGCTGTTCATCGACAACTACGCGTTGGTGAGCACGCTGGCGGCGCTGGCCGAAAAGGAAGGCCTGGACCAGCGGAGTCCGTACCGCGAGCAGCTGGCCTGGCTACGCCAGCAGGTGTTGATGCAGGCGGCCATCAATTGGAAGCACGAACGGCTGCGTGCCGCGGGGGGCGAGGCGTCGGCGGTGGAGCGGCAACTGGCGGCCTGGCTCGAGCAGGCCGGCAGGCAGGCGGCGGTAAGCATCGAAGACGAGCGGAAGCTGGCCGAGGTCGAGACCGCTCCGGAAGATGCGGTGCTGGCTACGGTGAACGGCGCCAAACTGACGGCGGCGGAACTCCAGGCGCTGCTGCGCGGCGCCTCGCCGCAAGTGCAGCAAAACTTTCGCGCCAATCCCCGACAGTTTCTCACCGAGCTGGCCCGGATGAAGCTGCTCGTGGCGGAGGCCGAGAAACAGAAGCTGGCCGAGCAAAGCCCTTGCCGGGAGCAGCTCGAGTGGGTGCGCTCGGACGTGCTCTCGCAGGCCCTGCTCAATGAGTACAACCGGCGGCAAGTGGCAACGCCGGAGGAAGAAAAGAAGTATTACGAGGCGCACCGGGATCGCTACGAAGAAGCGAAAGTGAAGGTGATCTACATCGCCTTTGCCGGGGACGGGAAGGCGGGGGAGGTCGCCGGCCGGAAGCTGCTCGGCGAGCAGGAGGCGCGAGCCCGGATCGAATCGCTGCGGCGGCAGATTCTCGAAGGCGCCGACTTCGCCGCGCTGGCCCGGCAGCACTCCCACGACGAGACCTCGGCGGCCAAGGACGGCGACCTGGGCCTGATCCGTCGTACCGACCAGATTCCGGAGCCGATCAAAGCGGCGATCTTCTCGCTCAAGCCGGGCCAGGTGAGCGAGGTGGTCGCGCAACCGAACGGATTTTATCTGTTTCGTTTGGAGGAGATGAGAACGAAGACGCTCGATGAAGTGCGCCAGGAAGTCAGCCGCGAAGCCCAATCCGAGAAATTCCGCGAGTGGTTCGATTCCATCCGCAAGTCGATTGCGGTCACCTACGAGAACGAAGCTTATTTCAGCCGTCCGTCAGGCGGGCCAAGCCCCGGCCCTTGAGGCGATCCTGCTGCCGGAGGAGCGCCTGGAGGCAAGCCTGCGGCGGCGCCTAGCGCGAACGTGCCGGTCGCTGCCGGCATTTGAAGGGCGGCCGATCCGGCTCGCTTTCAGGCCCGACCTGCGCGCCTACCGCGGGAGGCTGTTGTCGGGAACGAACAAGGGACGGGAGGTGCACGGCGGATCGGAGATCCGCAAGCGCCTGGTGGTGCTCGACGAGGCTCTGCTGGGCCATCCGGCCGAGCTGCGACGGATCCTCATCCACGAGCTGTTTCACTTCGTCTGGCTGAGGATTCCGCACGCGCAGCGGCTCGGCTACGAGGCGTTGCTGGCGGCCGAGTTTCGTCTCCGCGCGCGCGGAGAACTCGGCTGGTCGGCCGAATCGCGGAAGTTGAAACTGGCGCCGGCGGACATCGAGGAGCGCTCTCTGCGCTGGCGCGAGTACGCCTGCGAGAGCTTCTGCGACACTGCGGCGTGGCACTATGCCGCCGTGAAGCTGCATGACGAATTCACGCTGGCGCCGCGATTCCAGCAGGCGCGACGCCGCTGGCTGCGTAACCTGCTGGGGGCGAGGCCGCGCATTCCCTTGTAGTAAGATCAAAGGAAGGAGATTCCTTGCGGATTCCAGGCACGGCGATGCATACTGTGGCCGCTGTCCTGCTCGTGGCGGGCCTCGGGCCGGGCTGTTCGCGCCAGGAGAACGCAGTCGAGGCCGCCTCGGTCAAACCCGCCAGCCAGCAGCGGCCGGCGCCGGATTTCGCCCTCAAGGACGAAAACGGCGCCACGGTCCGACTGTCCGACTATCGCGGCAAGGTGGTGCTGCTGAATTTTTGGGCTACGTGGTGCGGTCCGTGCAAGATCGAAATCCCCTGGTTCGTCCAATTCGAGAGCCAGTACAAGGACAAGGGCTTCGCGGTAATCGGCATTTCGATGGACGAAGGCGGCTGGGACGAAGTCAAGCCGTACGTGCGCCGGGTCAACGTGAACTATCGCATCCTGATGGGCAACGACGAGGTGGCGATGCAGTACGGCGGCGTCGAGGCCCTGCCCACGTCGTTTCTGATCGACCGCGACGGCCGGATCGCCTCGACGCACGTGGGTCTGGTCAGCAAGCAGGACTACCAGGCTGACATCGACGCTTTGCTCGCGGGTGAATCGAAAGGGCTGCGGCGGGGCGGCAGGAAAGTGGTTCTGGCCGGTGAGGCGGCCGAATAGCGGCGGGGGACAGCGGCCGCTCGTGCGTGCCGAATGAGGCGACTGGTCATTCGCCCCGGCGCGATCGGCGATTTGATTCTGACGCTCCCGGCGATCGAAGCGGTGGCCGCCGAATACACCGAGGTTTGGGTGGCTTCGGGGAATGTTCCGCTCGTCCACTGCGCCGATGCCGTAAGCGCGATCGCTTCGACCGGACTGGATCGCCTGGAACTGACGGGGCCCGAATCCTGCAAGGGCCTCATCGAGCGGCTCGGCACCTTTGATGCCATCGTTTCCTGGTACGGCGCCGGGCGGCGCGAGTTTCGGGATCTGGCGGCGGACCTGGGTCTGCCCTTCCATTTTCTGGCTCCGCTGCCAGTGCCGGAAGGTTTCCATGCGGCCGACTATTATCTGGAGCAGGTGCGCCCGCTGGCGCGCCGGCGGGTGGATCCGGCGCCGCGCATCCGGTGCGCGCGCGAGCCGCGCCGGGCGGCGGTGATTCACCCGTTCTCAGGCAGCCGGCGCAAGAACTGGCCGCTCGAATCGTTTCGCGAGGTGGCGCGCAGACTCGAGCGCTTGCTGCCGGTCGACTGGTGCGCCGGACCGGAGGAGGAGCTGGCCGGAGCGAGACGCTTCGGCGACCTCTATGAGCTGGCCTGCTGGCTGGCCGGAGCGGCTCTGTACCTCGGAAACGACTCGGGCGTCACGCACCTGGCGGCGGCGGCCGGGGCGCCCGTCGTGGCTCTGTTCGGCCCGACCGACCCCCGTACTTGGGGGCCGCGGGGCGCTCAGGTGCGCGTCGTGGCCACCGAGCGGGCGGGCGAGCCGATGGATCGCATCACCGTGGATGCAGTCTGGCAAGCGGTGAGCCCGCTTGCGGCCTGCGCCCGTTAGTCGGGGCCGGCGTCGGAGGGGGCACCGAGAAAGCCCTCCTCGTAGAAGACGGGGCGATAGCCGCGCCTGCGGACGAACTCGACGGCGCGCTCGACGCGCTGGCGGAAATCAGGCTCATAGGCGCGGTAATCAGGATAAAAGTACTGTTCGTGGATCATCAACTCCATGATTTCGGCCTGGTGAGGATCCGCCGCAACTTTCTCCAGGTAGGGAACAATTTCAGCGAGCGGAATTGTATTGATAACGATGTCGTGCCGGACGAACAGGAGATCGTTGACGGTATCCTTCCAGTAGTCGCGGTTCATCACGTGGAGAACCTGCGGCAGGCCGAGATAGTAGCTGACCGAGGGGAAATCGCCGCTCAAGCGGAAATATCCGGCGAGGCCGCGGACTCCTTCGCGGCGGAGAGCGGCGGCGGCCGCCTCCGTGACTTCCCCCCAGTGGATCGTCGTGAAGCTCGAAAGCGCTTCCCGGCCCGCGAAGCGCTCGATTTCGCGCGTCACCAGGCGGAAATCGGAAAGCAGCTTCTCGGGAGAGGCGTGCAGGTAGGGGCGATCGGGGTCATTGGACCGGGCATGGAAGCTGAGACGCATCCATGCGGCGTTGCGTTGCCACTCGGCCTTGAACTTGTCAGGCATTTGCGAGAGGTTGAAGCCCGGAGTCTGATAGTAAATATTGTGCTGGATTTTCGCGCCGTATTTATCGTGGATCTGGCGCCAGAACGACAGATAGGGATTGTCGAAGATGGAGCGATAGACGCCGACGTGATCGGCGATGTCTTTCAGAAATCGTATATTGTCGTCGGTCGAGAGGCGGTAGCGGCGGTCCGAACGGCGGTCCCAGAAGACGGTGATCTCGTGGCGGGCGCCGGAGGGTGTTTCGGCGACAACCGCGCTTTGCCGTCCTTTGAGCAGGATGCGCGCGCGGAACTTGCCCCCGGTGACGGCGGCGGGCGTCCCGTTTACGAGGACCGGACCCGGCGCGCGGGTTTCGCCTTCGACGCTGATCCGCAGTCCCTCGGGCGTAGTCTCGCCGTCGTGACGGTTGAGGATGTCGCCGTCGGCCGGTGAAGTGATGCGGAGGAGCGTCTTCGGCTCCCAGGGAAGAGGCTGCGAGCGCCGCGAGAGGCGGAGGCGGTACAAGGCGCCTTGGGAGGCTTCGGCGATGTAGAGGGTCTTCAGGTCGAGGCCGCCGAAAGCGAGGCTGACGACTCGGGGGCCGGAAACGGGGTAGGTGGCGGCCAGGGCGCCTTTGGGGTCGAGCGCCGAGACCTTGCCTCCGCCATCGCGGGCGACATAGAGGTAACCAGCTTCATCGAGGGCGAGGCCGGCGGGATCCCCCGAATCGCGGAACGTGTGAAACAGAGCGGCTTGGCTGCCGGCCGGGGGAATCGTCCAGATCTTGCGGTCGGCACCGGAGACGAAGAGGCGGCCGGTCTCGGAAGAGAGCGCGACACCGCGCGCGCCAGGGACGGAGGCAGGGAGCCGGCTCAGAGCGCCCCGGCTGTCGAGGCGATAGACAGCGGCCTGCTGCGAGTCGGTGAAATAGAGGCTGCCGTCGCCGGAGGCGGCCAGACCCTGCGGCGCGCCGAGCCAGTCGGCGACGAGCGAGGATTGTCCCCAGGCAGTGACGCGGTAGACGGCGCCGCGCCGGCGGTCGGCGACGAAGAGATCCCCACCGGGAGCAAAGGCGAGAGCCGAAGGGCTGCCGCCCGTCTCGGTCAGCCCATGAGTGCGGTCCGCCGAGACGAGGCGCGCAACGCGGCCGCCGGAGTCGGCGAAGGCCACGAAGGGGAGGCCCTGGGGGTTGAAGGCGACGGCTTCGAGGAAGGGCAGATTGCTCGAGAACGGCTCCGGGCGAGGACCATCCGGCGCCGGGGCGGGGCCGCGCCGGCAGGAGGCGAGCAATACAACCAGAGCCAGTGATCTTGAAAGGGGCGGCATCGGGGTTCCTTCCGGCAGACAGTATGGCCGTGCTGCGGCGGCGAAGTCAATCGGGGCGGGCGGCCGGCAGTATAATCCGCCATATGCGAAGGATTGCCGTTGCGGCGTTGCTGCTGGCGGGTGCTTGCGGCGCCCAGCCGGTCTATGATCTGCTCCTCCAGGGCGGTCATGTGATCGACGCGAAGAACAGTATCGACCGGGTTATGGACGTGGCGATCGCGGGAGGCAAGATTGCCCGCGTGGCCGAGGGGATTCCGGCGCCGGCGGCCAAACGAACGGTGAACGTCACGGGACTGTATGTGACTCCGGGACTAATCGACATTCACGTGCACGTCTATGCGGGGACGGGGCAGCGGGCTCTCACGGGCGACAGCAGCGTGTATCCGGACGGCTTTTCGTTCCGCAGCGGCGTCACGACGATGGTGGACGCCGGAACGGCCGGCTGGCGCGCCTTTCCGGATTTCCGCCAGCGTGTGATCGACCGCGCGCAGACGCGCGTGCTGGCGTTTCTGAACATCTGCGGCGCGGGCATGGCGGCGCAAGGCGAGAACGACGTCACGGAGATGGACCCGGAGGCGGCGGTGAAGACGGCGAAGGCGCACGCGGACGTGATCGTGGGTTTCAAGGTGGCGCACTACGCCAGGGACGAGTGGCCGGACGTGGATGCGGCGGTGAAGGCGAGCGCGGCCACGGGGCTGCCGGTGATGGTGGATTTCGGCTACACCGGCCGGGCGCGGACGCTCGATGCGCTGCTGCGCGACAAGCTGCGCCAGGGAGACATTTACACGCACTGCTACTCGGGGCATCGGGCCGAGCTACTGGCGGACAAGAAGCTGAATCCGGCGATGTGGGCGGGCCGCAAGCGCGGGATTCTGTTCGACGTGGGCCACGGGGGAGGAAGCTTTTACTGGAACGTCGCGGTGCCCGCTTTCAAGCAGGGCTTCTATCCGGACACGATCTCGACGGACTTGCACACGGGCAGCATGAACGCCGGCATGAAAGACATGGCCAACGTCATGTCGAAGATTCTCGTGCTGGGGGCGCCGCTGGCCGACGTCATTCGGATGTCGACGTGGGCGGCGGCGCAGGCGATTCGCCGGCCGGAACTGGGGAATCTGGACCCTGGGGCGGCCGACGTCACGGTCCTGCGCCTGGTGCGGGGCGACTTCGGTTACATCGACGCCGCCGGAGCGCGCCAGGGCGGGAACGTCCGCCTCGTTCCGGAGCTGACGATTCGCGCCGGACGCGTCGTGTGGGATTTGAACGGGCTTGCGGCCGAGGACTGGAAGACGTTCCCGTACCGGCCGCGGGGAGGCCCACCGACGAAGTAGTCAGCGTCCGGCCGTGATCATGTCGGTGACGTTGGCCTCGAACGTTACATTGAGCTTTCCCGGGTATTCGAGGATGGCGTTGAAGTTGTCGGCGGTGTCGCGGTCCTCGGGCTCCAGGTAGATGCCTCCGATGGCGACGCCGGCAAGCGGCGCGTGAAGATTGAGATACCAATGAACCCCGTCGACCAAGTGGACGTGGAGGCCGCACCGGGCTTGGCGGAGGCGGCTTGAACACTCCGAACTTCACGGCATCGCCCGGGGGGCCTGAGCGCGATGTGCTATACTCACGGGTGTCGCCCAGCCGGGCCCGTAGCTCAGATGGTTAGAGCGCTACCTTGACACGGTAGAGGTCTGGCGTTCGAGTCGCCACGGGC
>JBBIMZ010000011.1:0-17195 GCA_037444135.1 Solibacteraceae bacterium | reverse complement strand
GGTACTGGAGGTTGAATTTGCTCGGATAGTAGGCCACGATGCCGCCCGCGTTGATGATCACCCCCTGGACGCGGGTGCGCTTCCAATAGGCGCGCCACCAGTCGATGTCGTAGTGCTGCGGGTCGAGCTCGCTGATGTTGGTCTGGCCCCAGCGGAAGCAGCGCCGGTACCACGGCGCCGCCGCGTGCGACGGTGAGACCAGGAGGGCGAGGCTTGCCTGCCGCACGAAGTCCCGCCGGGTTTGCTCCATGTTCCTACTCACGGCTGCGGCCGGCCTCCGGCGTTTCCTGCGGCCCTGCGAGCGCTCTCAAAGCGACCTGGGCCAGCTCGCGCCATTCCGGCCGGTCCCACCATTCCAAATACCTCCGGAATTGCCGTTCGGTCGAGAAGACATGAAAGGATTCTCGCCCCGTCAGCTCGACGATGGCCTCGCAGTGTTCGGCGATGGCCGCGGCGGCCTTCCTGGCGGCGAACGGCTTCTGGTGATAGGCGCCGAGCAGTTCGAGTTCGGCCAGCGAGCCGTGCGCCCAGGCCCGCGTCGGCGGGTCGGCTCTCCGCAGGTCGTTGGCCGCCCACCACCGCGCGGCAGACCACAGTTCCGGCTCCGGCTTCTCGCCCAGCACGGCGGTGAGCGAAAGGTATTGCGTTGCGGTCCAGTGCGACTGCGTGCCGGTCTCCATCGCTTTGGCGTACTCGGCGCGCGCCATCTGGAGCGCCTTCCGCGCCTTTTCGGCGGCGCCGCGGCGGTAGTACAGCTCCGCCCTCCGCTTTTGGCTGGCGCCGTGGAGTCCGTAGCACTCGGCTTTGAACTCGCGCGACGGGAGGCTGTCGTCGTCGGGCAGCAGCGCCCGCCAGCGCGCCAGGTGATGATCGGCCACCGCCAGCGCCTTCTCCATCTGGTCGAGGTCCTGCTGCTGCGCCGCCCAGTCGAAGGCCACGTTGATGGCCTCGCGCATCTGCCGCTCGCGGAACTTGTTCACCTGGCGGTCGAACCCTTCGGGCAGCGAGGCGTAGGCGACGATGCTGCCCCAGTCGTGATTGGCGCCGGCGGCGGTGAACAGGCGCTGGCGCAGATCCTGGAGCACCAGGCGCGGATCGTCGCCGAGCAACAGGCGCGTGTAGAGCACTTCGACGGCGGCCACCGAGCCGATCTTGGTCAACGGGAATTGTGAGGCGATCACCCACGGGATACCCGCCGCATGCAAATCGTGCGCGATGCTCCCGCCGGGGACCAGCACCGACCCGGCCGCGCCGGAGTCACAGATGGCCAGCGTCACCACGGCCGGCGCCGACTGACCGCGCCCGTCGGCGCGAACCGCGCGCAGCGCCTGCGCCAGCCGTTTGCCCTCGACGATCTCCGGCCGGCGCGGTTGGAACTCGTCGGAAAGGGCGACACCGAAGCGCTGCTCGCCGGCCTGCTGATAGGCCACGCCGTGCGCCAGGACGTGCACGTGCGTGTAGTCGCCGGCCGCACAGGCGCGGCGAATCTGCTCCAGGCTCGCCTGGGGAAGCACGGTCAGGTGGTGTTTGATCAGCGGGAGCCGTTCGGCCGGCGTCGGCGCTTGCTTGATCCACGGCTCGAGCGCCATCCGCAGCGCGTGCGTGTGCTCCCGGTAGGGCACCGTGGCGCCGCCGGGCTCGGCGAAGGCGAACAGAATCCGCGGCGTCCGGTTCCAGTCGACTGGCAGGGGGCGCCCCCGGCGAATCTCCCGCGTCAGCGTGATCGGTGCGCTCGCCTGGAGCTGAAGCTCGATGCGCTCGCCGGGAAAGCCCTGCGGCGCGTTAGCCAGCTCGAAGGGGATCAACGCCAGCTCGGAACCCGACAGGGCCAGCCGCAGGTGAATCAACTGGGGCCGGCTGCCGCTCGCTTCGGAGATCTCCGCCGTGAGCGTGGGGATCTCGGCCAGGATCTTGGCCACTTCGGCGCCGAGCTCCTGCACTTCGGCCTGCCGCATTCTTTCCGGGACCGCCGCCGTGCCCCCGTCGGTGACGTAGCGCAGCCGCTCGAGCCGGTTGAGGAGCTGGTGGTGCTCGAAGTTGATCCGGAACGTCACCGGGCTGCCTTCGCCGCACAGCGCCATGTACAAGGTGAGCGGGGACAAGAGCTGATTGTGGGGCGGGCCGGGCCGGAGGATTTCCAAAACCACCGTATGGATGCCCGGCACGCTCACCTCCGCCAGAATTCCGAGCCGGCAACCGGCTCGAGCGCGGCTTCGCCCGAGGCGGTGTCGACCGCCCGGTACAGTCTTCCCACCACGCCTTCGGGTTGCGCCGAAAGGCGGACCACCGTCGCGCGGTCGGCGAGCAGGGGCCGGGTTCCACCCGCGGGCGCCGGCGTCACCGCGGCATCGAGCGCCGCCATCGAGCCGGCGCTGAGGGCGTCATATACCGGCTGGAAGGCGTTCGCATCGGCGAGCAGATCTTCGGTCAGCAGCAGAATCCGCACCCAGGTGCCGCTGTTGTAGTAGTACCGCTCGGCCCCCTGCTCGATGCGGATGGCGCGCTCCATGTGGGTGTGCCCGGTGATGACGAAGTCCACGCCGGGGCCCACGCGCTCGACGACCTTCTCAAAGGTCGCGTCGCGCGTCCCGAGCTCGAAGCTCTTGTCCTCTTTCACCCAGTCGAGCAGCGCCCGGCGCAACGCCTCCGCTTTCGGCACCCCGCGCACCCGGTCGAGCACCATCTCCCACCAGCCCAGCTCTCCGGTGAGCGCTTCGCGGCCGGCGGCCTCGGTGGCCGTCCGGCCGGCGCGCACCTCCTGTTCGATTTCGAGCAGGAGCGCGTCGGCGTCCGCCGGAGCGGCCTGGGAGTACTCTTCGACCGCGGCGCGCAAATTGGCGCCGAGCAACTGATCCATCGCCCGGCGGGCGGCGGCCGCCGGGGGCTCGCGGTCCAGCTCGCCGATCTCGGCCGACAGCAAGCCCCGCGCCATCACTTCCCCCCGAATCCGGTCCGTGATGACCGGCAGGCCGTTCCTAGCCGCCTTGACGGCGCCGGGATCGATCGTCAGCAGCACCGCGAAGACGGTGTTGGTTTCCGGTTTGAGCAGGTCGATGAACGGATGGCGCCGTTTGAGCTGGTTCATCACGTCGATGACGAAGCGGGTTCCCGCATTGGGCGTCCACGCCCGGCGGTCGAAAGCTTGACCCGCGTTGAGCGCGGCGGCGAGCTTGCGCAACGCCTCGTGATCGACGACATTCCAGCCGTCGACCTCGTTGCCGTGCGTGCAGAACACCCGCGCTTTTCCCACGCTACAGGCATAGCCCGCCCCGCGCGTGGCAAAGACGATCCGCCCTTCGGCCGCCGCATCGCCGCCCGTCAGGCGCCGCCGTACGGCCAGCTCCACGTGAGGAAGCGCCAGCTCGATGTCGTGGTTGCCCAGCGTGAGCACCAGCCGCCGCCGCGGCGTCCGCACAAATTCGGCCAGGGCGTCCCAGACCGGCTGGAACGCCGGGTCTTGAGCAATCCGCCCGATCATCGCCTCGGCGCCGTTGACCTCGATGTAGCCGTCGATTCCCTCGGCCAGAGAGTCGATCACATCTCCGTTGATCACTAGGCCGGTGTCCCGCTCCGGATTCTCGCGCGCCAGCCGGCGCACCAGATGCCCGAGGCGCCTGCCCTGTTTGAAGATCTGAAATCCCGGCGGACCACCCATGTGAAGGTCCGAGATTACGTAGAGGTCGTCGTAGCTGTCCACAGGCGGCAAGCCCATGGCGGTCCTCCTTGGTCTGTCAGGCTAACACAATCCGTGTTCCCGGAAAGTCCGCCGCCAAATCGCCAAAAAACTCTTGCATTTTTTCGAGAATCCTGTAAACTTGCGGAGACGTTACTAGCCGTGATGGCCGCCGCTGTCGGGGCGGTCCGGAAAGGAGCGTGCCGAATGCGCCGAAAAGCCGCTTCAAGGAGCTTGGAGAAGTATCGGTCGCTGCTGTTGAACGCCAGGCGGGACATTCTTGCCAGCCTCGGGGTCAAAGTGCAAACGTTGGCCGAAGCCGCGCGAGCCGGCGAAGAGGATCTGGCGCAGATCTCCCACGACGAGTTTGTTTCGCTTCGCCTCAACGGGCTTGACTACCAGAAACTGCGGATGGTGGATGAGGCGTTGGACCGCTTGGCGGCCGGCGATTACGGCGTCTGTCTCGTCTGCGAGACCCCCATCCCGGACAAGCGCCTGCGCGCCGTGCCCTGGGCGCGCTTCTGCGTCGCCTGCCAGGAGCAAACCGCCGGTCAGATCGCCAGCGATGCCGCCCGGCAGCTCGAGCCGGTCAGATCGGCGCCTTCCTGAGTGCGGCCGCCAGCGCCGGCACGATCTCGAACAGATCCCCGACGATCCCGTAGTCGGCCACTTCGAAGATGGGCGCCTCGCGGTCCTTGTTGATCGCCACGACCGTCCGGGCTCCCTTCATGCCCACCACGTGCTGAATGGCGCCCGAAATGCCCACCGCCACATACAGTTTCGGAGCGACGACCTGGCCGGAGCTGCCCACCTGGCGATCCATCGGCAGCCAGCCGTTGTCACAGACAGGACGGGACGCCGCCAGCTCCGCTCCCAGCGCCTCGGCCAGCTCTTCGACGATCTTCAGGTTCTGCTGTCCTTTGATGCCCCGGCCGACCGCCACGATCCGTTCGGCGGCGCTCAGGTCCACCGACCGGCGCGACTCCTGAAACGGTGCCCCGGGCCGCGCCCGGATCATCGTGGGCTCCAGTTGCGGAGTGACCCGTTGCACCTCCGCGCTCCCCGTGGCCACCGGAACCGAGGCGAACGCCCCGGCCTGCACGGATACGAACGTCGGCTCGCCCTCGGCGGCATAGACGTCCGCATTGAGCTTGCCCTGGAACAGCTGGCGCACGAACCCGAGGCGTCCGCCCTCCAGCCGCCAAGCGACGACGTCGCTGACCAGCACGCGGCCGAACCGCGCGGCCAGCTTCGGCGCAAAGTCCCGGGTCTGGTAGGTGTGGGGAAAGAGCACATAGTACGGGCGGATCTGGCGGATCAGGCCCTCCAGCGCCGCGGTGAATCCGTCGGCCGTGTAGGCGCCCAGCAACTCGTGCTCGATCGCGTAGACGCGTTCGAGCCGCTTGTCGGCGAGTTGCTCCGCCAGCTTTTCCAGCCCGGTTCCCGCCGCCGCCGCGCAGACCGGCATCCCGGCCGTCGCCCCCAGTTGCTGGCCCGCCGCCAGAGTCTCCCATGCCGGCCGGCGCCACTCGCCGCCGCGGTGTTCCATGACCACCAGCACGCTCATAGGACGCGAGCCTCGGCGCGGAGTTTTTCGACGAGCCTAGCCGCCACCTCCGCCGGGCCGCCTTCGAGAAACTGCGTCTGTTTCACCGGCGGCGGCGCATAGACGCGCGCGATCCGCAGTCCCGGCGGCGGCGCCGGACCGAGTTCCGCCGCCGCGATTTGTTTGACAGGCTTGGTCCGCGCTTTCTTGATGCCCATCAGCGTGGCGTAGCGGAGCTTGCTGATGCCCGACTGCACCGTGAGCACAGCCGGCAGCGGCAGCTCCAGGTACTGAAACCAGCCCCCTTCGAGTTCCCGCTTGACACGCAGTCCCGCCGCCGTCCGCTCGATTTGCATGATGATCGTCGCGTGGGGCCAGCCCAGCAGCTCGGCCAGCACCACGCCGGTCTGCCCGTAGCCGAGATCGTCCGATTGCAGGCCCGTGAGCACCAGGTCGGGCGCCTCGGCGGCCGCGGCCCGCTCGAGCAGCGTCGCCGTCTGGAGCGGGTCGGCGGGAGCGCCGGACTCGGTCTCGATGTGGATGCCGCGATCGGCCCCTTTGGCCAGCGCCTCGCGGATCGCCCGTCCCGCCCGCTCCGGTCCGACGCTGACGACGACGACCTCGCCGCCGTGGCGGTCCTTGAGTTCCAGCGCCGCCTCCAAAGCGTAGGCGTCCGGCTCGTTGATCTCGAATTCGAGATCCTCTTCTTCCACGATCCAGGTCGCCTCCGGATTGATGCGCAAACGGGCGTCGCGCCCAGCGACCTGCTTGATGGCCGTCAGGATCTTCATCGCGCCTCAGCGTCCACGCGCTTGAAGATCAGGCAGCCGTTGGTGCCGCCGAAGCCGAACGAGTTCGTCAGCGCATAATCGATCTTCATCGGCCGCTTCTGATTCGGCACGAAATCCAGATCACATTCCGGATCCGGGTACTCGTAATTGATGGTCGGCGGGGCCACCTGATCGCGGATCGCCAGCACCGTGATGCCGGCCTCCAGCCCGCCGGCGCCTCCGAGCAGGTGGCCCGTCATGGACTTGGTCGAACTCACCGCCAGCTTGTAAGCATGCTCGCCGAAACAGCGTTTCAGCGCCAGCGCCTCGATGCGGTCCCCGACGGGAGTCGACGTGCCGTGCGCGTTGACGTAATCGATCTGCTCCGGTCGCAGACCCGCGTCGGCCAGGGCGTTGCGCATCACCCGGACCGCGCCGTCGCCGTCCTCCGACGGGGCCGTGATGTGGAACGCGTCGGCGCTCATGCCGTAGCCGACGATTTCGGCCAGAATCGGCGCCCCGCGCCGCCGCGCCCGCTCGAATTCTTCCAGGATCAGGATGCCCGCGCCCTCGCCCACGACGAACCCGTCGCGCTCGCGGTCCCAAGGCCGGCTGGCGCGTTGCGGCTCCTCGTTGCGCTGCGACAGCGCGCGCATCGCGGCGAATCCGCCCACGCCCATGGGCGTGATGCAGGCTTCGGCGCCTCCGCAGATCATCACGTCGGCGTCGCCCCGCTGGATCAGCCGGAAAGAATCGCCGATCGAGTGGGCGCTGGTGGTGCAGGCCGTGGCCGTCGCCGAATTCGGCCCCTTCGCCCCGGTCCGGATCGAGACGTAGCCCGAAGCCAGATTGATGATCGTCGCCGGAATGAAATGCGGTGAGATCCGGTTCGGGCCTTTTTCGAGCAAGACCTTGTGCTCGCGCTCGATCACTTCGAAGCCGCCGATCCCGCTGCCGATGTAGACGCCGATGCGATGCGCCTCACCGGCCGGGATGTCCAGGCGCGCCGCCCGGATCGCCATGTCAGAGGCCGCGATCGCGAACTGGATGAAGCGGCCCATCTTCCGCGCCTCCTTGCGGTCCACCCAGTCGAGCGGGTCGAACTCGTTCACTTGCCCGGCGATCCGGCAGTTGAATTCGGAGGCGTCGAAAGCGGAAATGGGGCCGATCCCGCTGCGCGCCTCGAGCAACCCCGCCCACGTCTGCTCGGTCCCGACCCCAAGGGGCGAAATCAAACCCACCCCGGTGACGACAACTCTACGCGGCAACACGTTGCTCCCTCAGCGGAACGGCTCCTGCGGGGTCGGGGCGCTTACTTGGCTTCCTTTTTCTTCTCGATGTACTCGACGGCATCCTTGACGGTGGTGATCTTTTCGGCGTCCTCGTCGGGAATCTCCAGGTCGAACGCCTCCTCGAACGCCATCACCAGTTCGACGATATCGAGCGAGTCGGCGCCCAGGTCGTCGACAAACGAGGCCGAGTCGTCCACCTGGTTCTCATCCACCCCAAGCTGCTCGACAATGATCTCCTTCACCTTTTCACGAACCGACATTAAGCCTCCCAATAGGACTACAAAGTCACTGATTCTAGCCAGCCGCCACGCGCGCCGCAACTGAGGGGCTGTCCGGCGCCGGCTCAACTCCGAAATCGCCCCCCGCAGGGCGACGTTTCCGACGATAGCATAGGCCGCCGCCCCCCTGCCCGAGCCCGCCGACCGGCTCAGGCGATGATCTTCTTGCGCACGGCGTAGAGCACGATTTCGGCCGCGTTGTGCAGGCCGAGCTTCTGCATCAGGTGGCTGCGGTGCGTCTCGACCGTGTAGGGGCTGAGGTTCAAGAGCGCCGCCACTTCCTTGTTCGACTTGCCCTCGGCGAGCAGTTGCAGGATCTGCTTTTCGCGGTCGGTAAGCAGGTCGTAGGAGTCGTGAAGGCCGCGCTGCTGGAGCTGACGCATGTAATCTTCGAGGAGGGCCTGGGCGATGGCCGGACTGAAGAACGGCTTGCCCTGCGCGGCCACTTCCACGGCGCGCACCAGGTCGGCGTCGGCGGTGTCCTTGAGCAGGTAGCCTTTGGCGCCCGCCGTCAGCGCCCGCGTCAGGTAGGTTTCGTCCGAGTGCATGCTCAGGATCAGCACGGCCGTCTTCGGGCTGCGTTTGACGATCTGCGCGGTGGCTTCGATGCCGTTCAAGGCCGGCATGGCGATATCCATCAGGACGACGTCCGGTTCGAGCTCGGCCGCCAGCCGCACGGCTTCGAGGCCGTCGGCGGCTTCGCCGACCACTTCAAAGTCCGGCCTTTGTTCCAGTTGCAGCCGCAGTCCCTTGCGCACCACACCATGGTCGTCGGCGACCAGGATGCGGATCTTACTCATGCGGCGCGGCCTCCGGCGCGGGAATTTCCACCTTTAGGATCGTCCCCTTCTGGGGCGCCGACTGGACGCTCACGCGCCCGGCGAGCTCGCGGACGCGCTCCTCGATGCCGAGCAGCCCGATGCCCCGCTGCGAGCCGGCGCCCGGATCGAAGCCCACGCCGTCGTCCTGGATGGCCAGCGCCACGCGGCCCGCGCGGCCGTGCACGGTCACCCGGATATTGTGCGCCTGCGAATGGCGCGCGCAATTGGTGAGCGCCTCCTGGACCACCCGGAACAGACAAGTGCGCTGCGCGTCGCCCAGACCGTCCAGATCCCCGTCGATCTGCACAGCGACCGGAATCCCCATCCGGCGCGAGAAGTCCCGCCCCAGCCACTCCAATGCCGGCCCCAGCCCGAGGTCGTCGAGCATCGACGGGCGCAGTCCCATCGCCAGATCGCGCACGGCGCGCAACGCCTCCATGTTGAGCCGCTTGGCGTCCTCGACGGCCTCGTGAAACTTTTGCGGCGAGGTCGTCTGGAGAGTTTCGAGGTTGGCCAAGGTCATGCCCATGGCGGTGAGCATCTGTCCGACGGCGTCGTGCAGCTCGCGCGACAGCGCCCGGCGCTCGTCCTCCTGCGCCTGCACCAGGTTGCGCGAGAGCCGCCGGAGCTCTTCTTCGGCCCGCTCGATCAGGGCCCTCTGCTGTTCGCCGCGCCTCTCCAGCGTGGTGACGCGCATCGTGGCGAGCGCGGCCACCACCAGGCCGACGCTCAACGCAAACAGCGCCATCCGCTCCAGGAAGCGCCGCAGCGCCTCATGGCTTTCCCGCAGCCGGCGGCGTTGCTGCTCCAGGTTGGCCGCATTGAGCGCCGCCACCTCGCGCACCAGCTTGACCACCTCGTTGCGCCGCGGCAGCACATGGGTCCGGAAGAACAGATAACTGGCAACGACTTTTTGCGCCGGCGTCCATTCGAAGATCGGTTCCAGCGAGCGCCAGTACGCCTTCACCTCCCGCTCCAGGCTCTCCACGGTCTCCGCCTGTCCCTTGCCGCCTCGCGGCAACTGGCTCAGGCGCCGCTCGAGCGAGGCCCGCAGCGCTTGCAGTTGCTCGCGGTACTGCGCCGCTCCTAAATGGGAAGGGTCGAGCAGATAGTCGCGCACCACCAGATCCGCAAAGTACAGGTCGCCGGGAATATCGCGCAAGGGGTACTCGGCGCGCAGGTACGCTTCGTGGGCTTCCGTCATTTCCCGGTAGATCGAATCCGCCCGCCGCACCGCGCCGATCCCGAGCAGGCAGATCAGGCCGACCAGGATGCCGAAGCCGGAGACTAGAACCACCCAGGACCGCGACCGCATGGGGTTCCTCCTACCGCCATTGTCCTCCTAACCGTCATTGTCACAGAGTAGGCTGGAAAGAAGGGATGAAACTCATTTTCACGGATCTGGACGGCACGCTCCTTGACCACCGGACTTACAGCTTCGAAGCCGCCCGTCCGGCCCTGGAGCACCTGCGCCGGAACGCGATCCCCTGGGTTCTGGTCACAAGCAAGACGCGCGCCGAGACCGAGTACTGGCGGCGCCGGCTGGGCAACGAACATCCCTACATCGTCGAAAACGGCGCCGCCGCCCTAATCCCCCGCGGCTACTTTGGCGCCTCCGTCCCGGAGCGACTGGAGTGGGGCCGCCCTTACGCGGAGCTGGTGGCGGCGCTCGAAGAGGCGGCGCGGGAAGCCGGCTGCGCGGTGCGGGGATTCCATGGGATGACGGTGGAGGAGGTGGCTGTCGCATGCAACCTCCCGCCCGAGCTGGCGGCTCTTGCCAAGCAGCGGGAATACGACGAACCGTTCGAACTGCTGGATCCGCCGCGCGAGGCGGCGCTCATCGAGGCGCTGGCCCGCCGCGGCGTGCGCGTCAGCCGCGGCGGGCGATTCTATCACGCCACCGGGCCGGCGGACAAAGCGCGAGCCGTCCTCGCTCTGAAGCGGCTTTACGAAGAGGCGGCCGGGCCGGTCACCACCGTCGGACTCGGAGATGCCCTGAATGACTTGCCCTTTCTCCGGGTCGTCGATCTTCCCGTCGCCGTGCGCTCGCCGCAGGCGCCTCTGCTGACGGCCGAACTGGCCGTCGCGCGCCTGACCGCGGAACGCGGGCCTGAGGGCTGGAACGCTGCCGTGCTGGAGCTCACCAGCGAATGAATCGCTTCACAGGTGACTCCACAAGGAGCGCTCGCCTTCGGAAGGCTGCGCCTGCTCCCTCCGTTCCTCGATCAGACGCCGCAGCCCCTGGCTGCCGGCGATGCCGACCGCCAGGCTGATCGCCAGCACTGCTCCGCCTACCAGGATGATGAACGCCGCCAGGAAGACGTTCCGGGCGAAACTGAGCTGGTCGGCCGCCACGACGACGGCCACGAACATGATGATGATCCGCAATCCCGCCGCCAGGCGCCGGGGCGAGGGCAGGTTTTCGTTGACGGCCCAGACGAGCAGGCTGCGCCCGAGGTACTGGCTCAGCCACGCCCCGCCCAGCAAGATCAGCCCGGCGACGAACAGCTTGGGCAGCAGCAGCACGAAACCCTGCACCAGCCGGGTGGTCAAATCGGTATTGAAGGCGCTGATGGCGATCAGCAGCCCGGCCAGCAGGATGGCCCAGTAGACGGATTCGGCCACCAGGCGCTGGGCGCGCAAGCGGCCCGAGCGGTCCAGCAGGAACGCCACGCCGCTTTGCCGAAGGAACTTGTCCATGGCCATCCCCTTGAAGACGCGGTACAAGAGCCAGCGCGCTCCCAGCGCCAGCAGGTAGGCGCCGGCTAGCAAGATGATCGCCGCGAGCGTGGCCACCTGTTGGTGAAGCCGTTCCACGGCTCCCTCGAGAATTTGCCGGAGAGTCTCAACCATCGCCGGAAACCTCCTTTTCTTTTCCCTTTGCCTTCGCCGGCGCACCGGACCGCGCCGGCTGCCTGCTTTCGGGCGGCGGGCCGTTCCAATGCTCCAGCAGGTAAGGCTTGAGCCGCTCGAAAGTGAGACACAACTGTTCGATCTTTTCCTCCACCTGGTCGGGGACCAGCGTCCGCGTTTCGCCCACGAAGGAGGCCACGCGCGCCAGATAAAGCGGCGTCAGCGAGCGGATCAAGTGGCCTCCGGCGACGCGATGCTTGTGATAGGCGCAGGCGAAATCGAGCACGACGCGCGCCCACAGCTCGTCGTCCAGGTGGAACGTAGCGTCTCCGCCGGCCGCCTGGCGCCCGAGCGCCTGAATGCCGGCGTACGTGTCGGGCTCGAGCGCGGCCGCCCAGATTTCGCCGAGTTCCCGGCAGCCCCGGACGAAGGCGGCGAGCATGCGCTCGACGTTCACCTCGATCGGGTCCAGGCCGACGTCATAGCGAAAGCCGAACAGTTCGACCGGCTGGCTGCCGGTGCGGCTCCACCAGACCCTCTCGTATTCCTGCATCAGCATGAAGACGCTGCCGACGACCTGTTCGAGCATCGCCGTCAAGTCCGAGCTGGGATCTTTGGCGTCGTGGAGCTTGGCCCCCAAAAAGCTCTGGCAGACGCGGAAGCCTTCGGCCAGCGCGACGGTCGTCATCCAGATGTCGATGCCGAAACGGGCCACGTCCGTTTCCCAGTCGTCGCGCTGGAGATAGCGGCGCACCAGCCGGTTCGACAGCCCGAATTCGCCCCCGATCGGCTGCCGCACGCGGTAGCCGTAGAGCGCGCGCGTCAGCGGGTAGACGATGCTGTTGGTGATCGTGCCGTCGTACTTGTGCCGGTGGTAGTAGGGCGCCACGAAATCGTAGCCGGCAAACAAGACCGGCCGCAGCAGTAGGTCGATCCACTCCGGCGTGATGGAGCGCAGATCCGAGTCGACCACCGCCACCGCCTTGGCGTCCAATTCGGCGGCGAGCTGAAAGACGAGGCGAAAGGCGCTCCCCTTGCCGGGCACGCCGTGGTAAGGAAACGACAGGCGGTGCGCCGCCACCATCGGCGTCGACAGCAGCAACAGGTGCTGGTCCTCGACGCGCGCCGACAAGACGGCCTCGCGCGTGTTGTCGGTCGAGCCGCCGTCGGAGTTGACCACCACCGAGGTGAACTGCGGGAAGTACTTGACCAGGCCGGCGTAAGCGGCCTGCACCACGCGCCCGATGGTTCTCGCGTTGTTGTAGCTGGGAATCCCGATGACGATATCGGCCCGGCGGATCACTTCGGCTGCCTGCCGGGCCTCCCGCGGAAGCGCTGCGCTGGCCACTGACGTCCTTTACGCGACCTTACCGGCGCTCAGACGCGCATCGCGGTCGACGGCGTCCACGAGCAGGTCGAAGAACTCCGGGATCGCCGCCAGCACGCGGTTCCAGTTCGGAATCTGGGGCAGGCCGAGCGGGTCCTCGGAGAATTCGGTGGCCGCGCGCCGGAGCCCTTTGGCGAACACGGCGACGGCCTCCTCCTCGGCGTGACGGTCGAACTTCAGGCCGTTCAGCAACGCGTCGGCGTAATAGCGGCCGATCGTGTCTTGGGCCATCCGCACGTAGCGGACTTCGAGCGTGCGGAACTGCTCGGTGGTGAAGGAGAGGCCCTCGGAGGCCAGCGTGCGGAACAGGCTCTTCGCGATGTCGCAGGCCATGCGGTAGAGCCCTTTCGAGGGATCGTCCGGGGACAGGTCCTGATGCTTGTGCTCGTAGTTGTCGAGCAGATCTACCTGGCAGGTGCGCGCCACCGCGCAGTTGCGGAAAACCTCGGCCAGCACGCCCACCTCCAGGCCCCAGTCGGCCGGAATCCGGTTCACCCGGGCGAGGTTGGCGTTCATCGCGAACTCTCCCGCCAGCACGTAGCGGAAACTGTCCAGAAAGCGCAGGAACGGCTGGCCGGGCACGATGCTTTCGAGCGCCCGGATGATCGGCGTCATGAACAGGCGCGTCACGCGGCCGTGCATGCGGTCGGTGGTGCGCGCATAGTAGCCTTTGCAGAACTCGAAGCCCAGGTGCGGGTGGACCACCGGATAGCAGAGCCGCGCCAGCAACTGCCGGTCGTAGTTGATGATGTCGCAGTCGTGCAGCGCGATCACGTCGCAGTCACCCTGGGCCAGCAGGTAGCCGTAGGCCATCCAGCAGGAGCGGCCCTTGCCGTCCGGTCCGGCCGAGAGCCCGCGCTCCTCGAGGAGCTTGAGCAGGCTCTGAATCCGTTCGCTGTCCATCCACAGGATCGTCACCGGTGTGTAGAAATCGCGAAAGAAGCTCCGCGCGCGCTGGAATTGCTCCCGGTCGGCTCGTCCCAGGGTCACGACAATGCGTTGCACGTAGCGGACCTGGCGGAGTTCGGCGGCGATCTGGCGCATGGCCGGGCTGTCGAACTCGGAAGCCAGCGCCGGGAGCACGAGCCCGATCGGGGTGCGCCGGGCGTATTTCTCCAGATCTTTTTCCAGCCGGCCCACGCTGTCCGGCCGGAGTCGGTGCAACGTGGTCACGACTCCGGTTTGGTAGAAGTCAGCCATCGGATCCCTCTTCCAGCGTAGGGCGGAGCCGGCGCGCCGCGGCATCACCCGAAGAGGGTAGACGGGGCGGAAAGTCGCGGTAGGCGCGGTCTTCAGCGGCTGCTTTGGTCCCAATCCCCGGCAGCGAGCCCGTTCAAATCCCAGACGACGCGCCCGTCTTTGAGCGTCAGTTCGGCGATGAGCTTCCGCTTTCCCCGAAAGCGCCGGCCGTGGGCGTCCAGGAAGCCGAAGTCGCCCTCGAGCAGGCGCAGCACGGCAACGTCGGCGACCGCGCCCGGCGTCAGGTGTCCGAGCTCTTCGCGGCGGATCTCGCTCGCCGGATTCCAGGTCGAACGCAGGATGACATCTTCCAGGGACAGGCCCAGATTGAGGAACTTCGACATCAGGTTGGTCATGTCCTTCATGCCCGCGTTCATGCTGTCGACATGCAGGTCCGTCGAGATCGAGTCCGGCAGGAATCCCTGGCGGACCGCGGGCACGGCCTGCCGCCACGAGAAGCTGCCGCCGCCGTGGCCGACGTCGAAGATTACGCCCCGCCGGCGCGCCTCGAACAGGTAGGGCAGGAGCCGGCCCTCGCCGTCCAGCATCGGCACGGCGCTCAGGTAGGCGTGCGTGTAGATGTCTCCCGGCCGCAGTTTCTCGAGCACCAGATCCTGGAACGGCCGCTCCGGCCGGAACGTCGCAAAGTCCACCATGATCGGCAGCCCGGCCAGCTTGCCCGCTTCGAGCGCCCGCTCGACGGCGATCCACTCCGGTCCGGCGTAGTGCGCGATCTTGATCCCGACGATGACGTCCTTGTATCTGCGCGCCATTGCGGCCGTGGGCGCCGGCTCCATGTCCGAGACGTCCTGTTCGACCGTTTTGCGGCCGCCCATCCCGCGGCCCACGATGTTGATCCAGGCGAGCACGCGCGTCTTGGCCCGGTCGACGACGTCGCGCTTGAACTCTTCGAAATTGCGCCAGCCGGCGCTGCCCGCGTCGGCGACCGTAGTCACGCCGCTGCGGAAGGTAAAGCCGTCCGGCCGCACGCCGAACTCGCCCGTGTACTCGGGCGCCATCGTCGAGGCGAAGACGTGCACATGGATGTCCACCAGGCCGGGCGTGACGTAAAGACCGGAGACGTCGATGACGCGCCGCGCATCGGCGGGCGGCAGTTTCTCACCCACCGCGGCGATGCGCCCGGCGCGGATCGCCACGTCGCGCACGGCGCTGAGGCTGTTTTTCGGATCGATCACGTGGCCGCCGCGGAGCAGCAGGTCGTAGCGCTGCTGGGCCGGGAGTGCGGAAGCCAGAAGGAGGATGATTGCGGTTCTCACGCCTTCGTATCCTATCCCACCGGCGCCTTGCCCGCATAGTAGACTGGGAGTGAAATCCCAGGCATCGGAGGCCGGCATGATCGCTGCTTCCCAACTGCGCGCGGGCATGGCCATTCGCCACGAAGGCCAGCTCTATAAGGTCCTTTCCGCCGAGTACCATCCCGGGCAGGGCAAAATGGGCGGCGTCACTCACGCGCACTTACAAAACCTCGAAACCGGCGCCTACTGGGACCACGGGTTTCGTTCGGACCTCAAGCTCGAAGACGTGGCGCTCGACAAGGTCCCCATGGAGTTCTTGTACCGCGATGGCGACGTGTGCGTCTTCATGAACCCGGAGACGTTCGAACAGGTCGAGATCCCCGCCGCCAAGCTCGGCCGGCAAGCGGACCTGCTGCGCGAGCAGATGCGCGTGGCGGTGGAGTTCACCGAAGGCCGGCCGGTGAGCATCCAGTTGCCGGACTTCCTCGAGTTCACCGTGGCCGAAACCGCGCCGCCCGCCCATAATCAGCAGGACTCGACGTGGAAGGAGGCCCGGCTCGAAAACGGTCTTATCGTCATGGTGCCGCAGTTCATTAAGACCGGTGACGTGATCCGCCTGGACGTTCAGAAGCTGCAATACATGGACCGCGTCCGCGGGGGCTCGAAGGGGTAGGGCGGCGCCGTCAGCCGCGGGCGGGCCGGACGGGCTCGATGCGGCCGGCCGCGAGCGCCAGCGCCATGGCGGCCCAGTAGGCGGCGCCGGCGTAGAGGAACGCGGGTGCGTAGCCGGTGAGGTCGACCAGATAGCCGATCAGCGGCTGGGTGAGCGCGCCGAGCAACGTGCCCGAGGCGCCGGTGATGCCGTAGAGCACTGCCACATGGCGCGGCGGGGTGATCTCGGTGATCACCGTGTGGATGTTCGAGGACCAGGAGAGGTGCCCGAACAGCGCCAGGCTCATCACGGCCACGGCCGCGGCGGGCGAAGCGGCGAAATAGGCCAGCGTGCCGAGCGAGGCCAGCGTCGCCGACGGCAGCAGGATCGCGCGCCGGGCGAAGGTCACGCTCCGGCCGCGGCGGATCAGGCCGCTGCTGGCCCAAGCGCCGGCGAGCGCCCCGATGTCGGCCATGAAGTACGGGATCCAAAGCATCAGGCCGATCGTTTGCAAGTTCAGGCCGCGCGCCTCCTGGAAGTAGCCGGGCAGCCAGAACAGGTAGAAGTACCAGGCCGAATCGGTCATGGTGCGTGCGGCCAGCACGCAAGCGTACTTAGGGTGGCCCAGCACGTCGCGCAGCGTCGCTTGTCCGGAAGCCGGCGGCTCGGCGCGGGCGCTTGCGAGCCCGCCTTCCCGGTGAATCCTGCGGTGCAGCAGCAGCCACGGGGGCGCCAGAAGCGCTCCCGCCGCCCCGGTCAGCAGAAACGCCATGCGCCAGCCCCAGTGCAAGGTGACGGCGGCCACCAGCGGCGGAGTGATCAGGGTGCCCACGCTGAGCCCGCACAGCAGCAGCCCCACCGCCTTGGCCCGGTCCTGCGGCGGAAACCATTCCGCCGCGGCCCGGATCGCCGTCGGGTAGTAGCCGCCCTCGCCGATGCCGAGCAGCGCCCGGAACAGGCACAGGCTGGCGAGACCCTGCGCGGCGGCGTGCAGCATGTTGGCCGCCGACCAGAGCAGCACCGAAGCCGCGAAGGTCCAGCGATAGCCGAGCCAGTCGGCCACGCGGCCGCCGCCGATGTAGAAGACGGCGTACATTACCAGAAAGGCGTTCACCGCCAGGCCGTAATCGGCATTGGTCAGGCTGAGGTCGCGCCGGATCTGCGGCATTACCACGCCGAGCGCCGTCCGGTCCATGTAGTTGACGACCGAGCCGAGAAACAGCAGGAGCATCACCGACCAGGCGTACCGGTTGGGTGAGTGGAGCGCGCGGCGCATGGCAGTCTCAAGTGTATTCCCGCGGCGGCCGGGGCTGGTATAGTCGGAAAGTGCCCATGACAGACCGCGAGCGGATGCGGGCGGCCATCCGCGGCGAGGCGCCCGACCGCATCGCCTTCGTGCCGCGGCTGGAGTTCTGGTATCGCGCCGCG
>JBBIMZ010000010.1:9363-17314 GCA_037444135.1 Solibacteraceae bacterium | reverse complement strand
CACCGACTACGGCGCCTTCATCGACCTCGGCGGCATCGACGGCCTGCTGCACATCAGCGACATGAGCTACGGCCGCATCAACCATCCCTCCGAGCTGCTGGCCGAAGGCGAGCCGGTCACCGTCAAAGTCCTCAAGCTCGACCGCGAGCGCGAGCGCATTTCCCTCGGCCTCAAACAGCTTCAGCCCGATCCTTGGGAAAGCGTCGCCGAGCGCTACCCCATCCACAGCCGCGTCATCGGCCGCGTGGTCAGCATCGCTGACTACGGCGCCTTCGTCGAACTCGAACCGGGCGTCGAAGGCCTCATCCACGTCTCGGAAATGACCTGGAGCCGGCGGATGAAGCATCCCTCGAAAGTGGTCAAGGTCGGCGATCAGGTCGAGGCGGTGGTGCTCGAAGTCAAACCTCGCGAACGCCGCATCTCGCTCGGCATCAAGCAGCTGGAAGCCGACGCATCGCCGAAGCTGGACCACGGTGGCCGATCGCTACAGCGTCGGCTCGGTGGTCGAAGGCCGCGTCCGCAAGCTGACCGACTTCGGCGCGTTCATCGAGATCGAAGAGGGTATCGACGGGCTGGTGCATATTTCCGACCTGTCCTGGACCAAGCGCGTCAAGCATCCCTCGGAAGTGCTGAAGAAGGGTCAGATCGCCCAGGCGGTGATCCTCCAGATCGATCCGCAGAACCGCCGGCTTTCGCTCGGCATCAAGCAGCTCGAACCGGACGCCTGGGAAACCTTCTTTCGCGCGCACCAGGTCGGCGACATCGTCCGCGGGCGCGTCACGCGTGTGGCCGCCTTCGGCCTCTTCGTCGAACTGGCGCCCGGTGTCGAAGGGCTTTGCCATAATTCGGAGATCCCGCCCGGCGAACCTCCGCTGGCGCCCGGGCAGGAGCTGGAATTCAAGATCATCAAGCTGCACGAAATGGAAAAGCGGATCGGCCTGAGCCTGCGCGCCGTGGCCGACGACGTCGAGCGGATCCGGCTCGAGGAGTACCAGCGCCAGGCGGCGGCCGCGACACTGACGATCGAGGAAGTGATGCATCTCAAGGGCCGGGGAGAGGGACGCTGAGAGCGCCGCGCGGCATTCGGATGAGCTTCAATGGAGAGTGGACATGACGAAAGCGGACCTGATTGAAGAAGTGTCGCGGGTCGTCGAGATGACCCGCAAGGATTCGGAAGTGATCGTCGAGGCCGTCTTCGACAGCATCGTGAAAGCGCTCCGCACCGGCGACAAGATCGAGATTCGGGGATTCGGCAGCTTCCGGACGCGCGAGCGCCAGTCCCGCATCGGCCGCAACCCCAAGACCGGCGACCGGGTGGAGGTGCCGGCCAAACGTATCCCGTATTTCAAGCCGAGCAAGGAACTCAAGGACCTGGTCAACCACGCGGCGGCGGCCGACGCCGCTCCGTCCCCCACTTCCACTCCTGGTCCCGCCACGCCCGTTTAGCCCATGGACCGGCTGTGGACGCCCTGGCGCTACAGCTACGTGGCGGGCGAAGCGCCGGCGGCCTGCATCTTCTGCGAAAAAGCCTCCTCGGCCGACGACGAGGCCGCGCTGGTGGTCTGGCGCGGGGCGCAGAACTTCATCCTCCTGAATGCTTACCCCTACACGAACGGCCATATCATGATCGCGCCGTACGAGCATGTGGCCGCACTCGCCGACGCGGCTGAGGAAACGCTCGTCGAAATGATGTTGCTCGCCCGCCGCGCCGAGCAGGTTCTCGCCCGGGTTTACCGCCCGAAGGGCTTCAACCTCGGCATGAACCTCGGCCAGTGCGCCGGTGCGGGCGTCGCCGGCCACATCCATCTGCACATGCTCCCGCGCTGGCCCGGCGACGTCAGCTTCATGACGACCATCGCCGAGACGCGCGTGCTGCCCGAAGACCTGCACACGACCTGGGTCAGGCTCCGCCAGGGCTTTCTTGATCCCGCTCCGCCCGCGACAGAAAAGTTGTAGTACCGGCGCTCGTCTTTTCTGGTACTTTTCGACGGCAGGATCGAAGCCCGATTTTTGAACCTCCGGCGGCGATTGTCCGAAAAAACTGCGGAGTTTTTGAGCGCAAGCCATTGAAATTTCGAAGGCGCCCCGCCCGTTTCGATCCATATCCGCGGTTTCGCGGGGCGCCGGCGGCCGTCTAGTACCCGGTTCCTCCTGATAGTACGAAACGGATTTGCGCGCCGCCGCGGCGCGGCGCAGCGCAGCGCGGCGGTACGCCCGTACTGATTGACCCTCTCGGAACGATTCCGTATCTTCGAAGCAGCGGACCTCAAGACAGGAGAATGACGATCCGAAAGTTGTACCCCGGTGGCCGGCTGATGGCACTTGTGCTGGCGCTTTCCGGCGCCGGAAACGCCTCTGAGCACGCCGACTCGGCTCCGCAATTCGCCACGCGCAGCCCGAGGTACCGGCTTCAGCTCAGCGACGAGCTGGAAATTACGTTCCGGTTTACCCCCGAATTCAACCAGAAAGTGACGGTGCAGCCCGACGGCTTCATCTCGCTCCAGGATGTCGGCGATCTGTACGTGGGCGGCTTGACGCTCGAGGAGCTGACGCAGGCGATCGCCTCGCGTTACGCCGGAATTCTCCGCGAGCCCGTCGTCACCGTCAAGCTGACCAGCTTCGCCAAGCCTTTTTTCATCGTCGGCGGCGAGGTGGCCAAGCCGGGCAAGTACGAGTTGCAGGGGCCGCTGACGCTGTCCGACGCCGTGGCGGTCGCCGGCGGCTTCACGGTCGGCGCCAAGACGACCGAGGTGCTGTTGTTCCGGCGGTTCTCCGACGAGCTCGTCGAGGTCAAGCGCGTCAATGTCAAGGTGGCGCAGAGCGGCGCCGCCCGCGAAGATGTGCGGCTCCGGCCCGGCGACTCCATTTTCGTGCCGCGCTCGCGAGTGGGCAAGCTGGAACGGTTCATGGCGGTGAGCCGGCTCGGATTGTACTTTCCCGTTCCGGTGTTTTGAGCGATGGCGGCGGGGACGGACAAGATGACGGCGACCGACGCGGCGGAGACGCTTTCGCTGGCCGTGCTCTGGCAAATTGCGCGGCGCCGGGGACGGCTGATGCTGGTTTTGTTCCTCGTGATGTTCGGCGCGGCGGCCGCCTACCTCCTCACGCGCCCCGTGCGTTACGAAGCCCAGATGAAGCTATTGCTCAAGCGCGCGCGCACCGACGCGCCGATCGACGCCGAGCGGCGCCAGACCGGCGCCCTTCCGACTGAACTGAGCGACAGTGAAATCGAGTCGGAAATCGAGCTGCTCCGCAATCGGGATTCGCTGGCGACCGTCGTCGAGGAGCAGGGACTGGACCAAGAAATAAGCGGCCCGGTGAGCGAGGCGGCGCGCATCGCCCTGGCGGTGCGCGAGTTGACCAGGCGCCTGTCGGTATTCCGGATCGAGAAGACCAATCTGATTTCCGTCTCCCTCCGGGATCGCAACCCGGAGCGCGCCGCGCGGGTGCTCCAGCGCCTGGTGGAGATCTATCTGGCCAAACACATGGTGTTGCACCGGAATCAGGACTCCTCGCAGTTCTTCGCCCGCCAGGCCGAGATCTTCGCCGGCCAGCTCGACCAGGCGCAGCGCCAGTTGGCCGAGTTCCGCGAACGGCACCAGGTCTCCTCGCTGGCGGCCGAAAAAGAGGCCGCCCTGCGGCGTCAGGACGAGCTCGAGCGGGCGCTCCAGCAGACCGAATCGGAGATCGAGAGTGCGCGCGATCGCCTCGCCCAGTTGCGGCGGCAGGTGAGCGCGCTGCCGGAGACGGTGGAAACGCAGAGCCGAATGGCCCGAAGCGAATCGCTGCTGGATCGGTTGAAAGCGACGCTGCTGGAGCTTGAAAACAAGCGCACCGAGCTGCTTACCAAGTACGACAGCGGCTACCGGCTGGTGCGGGAGGTCGACCGGCAAATCGAAGATACGCGGCGGATGCTCGAGCAGGAGCAGCAAGCGCGCGTCGTCGACCGGACGAGCGCGCTCAACCCGCTGCGCCAGAGCCTGAAAAGCGATCTGCTGCGGACCGAGGCGGAACTGGCCGGTCTGATGGCCAAACGCGACAAGCTCGCCGGCGATCTCCGTCAGGTTCGGGCCGGCCTGGTGAAGCTCGAACGGATTACGGCTGAGCACGACGATCTGGCCCGGCAGGTCAAACTCGCCGAGGAGAACTTCCTGCTCTACGAGCGCAAGCGGGAGGAATCGCGGCTGGCCGACGCCATGGACCGGGAAAAGATCCTCAACGTAAGCATTGTCGAGCAGGCCGCGCCGCCGGCGGTGCCCGTCGACCAACATCGGGCCGCGCTGTTGCTGCTGGGCGCTGTGATGGCGGCCTTGGCGAGTCTGGGGCTGGCGCTGGCGATCGATTCCGCCGTTCCCCTGGTGCGGGCCGAACAGCCCCGGTACGCCGGGCGCGAACCAGGCGCGCCGGCGGAAACGGCTGCGGCGCCGCTGGAGACCCCGGCGGAACCGGAGGTGGAGCAAGAGCCGGCCGCAGCCCGCTCGGCCCCGGACTCCGACGCCATCGCAGAGCCCTCACTTGCGCCGGCGGCCGTCGCCCCGGGAATCGTCGAAAGGATTTGCCGCGAGCTCGCCTTGCGCGATGACTACGGCCGCATTGTGGACTTTCTGGCCAGCCACCACAAGCCGGGCGACGGACTTGTGCTCGGGCTTCCGCCGGAGGTCGATGCCGGAGAAGCCGCGCTGGCGGCCGTGCAGCTGGCGGCGTCGCTCCACCGCAGAAACGGCTTGCCGGTGTTGCTCATCGACGCCGGCGGCTCGCGCACGCCGCTGGCGGCTTATTTTGGCCTGCCGGAGGCACCCGGACTGCGGGAGTTGCTCGCCGGCGAGTCGGATCCTGAGCAGCGCTCGATCCGCCCGACCGGCTTCGACAATCTTTGGATCCTACCGTTCGGCGCCAGGACGCAGAGCGCGGCGTCGGGCGGGGCAACGGCAACGTCCCTGCACCGTGCGCTGTCGACCCGCTCGCTGAACGTGATCGTCTATCTGCCGCGGCCGCCCGAGGACGGGCACTGGCCGGTCTTCTATTCGGTGCTCGACGCGGTGCTGTCGAGCCTGGCCTCGGGCGAGCACGGCGAAGCGGACGCCGACGAGTTAGTGCGGCGTGTGATCGAGGCCAAGAGGAATTTCGCCGAACGGCGTCTGACCCTGGTCGGTCCGGCGAAGGAGTGGAACAACGGCTCAGAAGAGTCGCTTACGGTCTGTTGAACAAGCAGGCCGGTTTGTCAGGTAAGTCGTTTCTGATTAAGTAGTTACAAGAATTTCCCGGAGAAATTCAATGGCGGCAGCCTGTCCGAACCCGGAGCCGGCGACGCTGCGCTGGTACGTGTTGAAAGTCAAGCCGAATAAGGAAAACTATGTTCAGATCCAACTTCGCTCGATTGCGGGTGTCGAGACTTACTGCCCGCTGATGCGAACGGCCAAGCGGTATCGGGCGAAGTGGCAGCGGGAGATCGAACCCGTGTTTCCCGGTTATGTGTTCGTAAGAATCGATTTCGCGCGCGACCTCCTGTATCTGCGGAGGCTCCAGGGGCACGTCGATCTGGTCCGTTTCGACGGCCGTCCGGCGTGGGTCGCCGACGAGCTGATCGAAGAGTTCCGCCGACGGGAAAGCTCGCGGGGGTATCTGGTGTACCGGCCGGAGCGGCCCTTGCGGCAGCGCGAACCGGTGCGGGTCATCTCCGGGCCGTTTCGCGGAAAGACGGGGATCTTCCTCCGCTATGCCCGTTCGGCCGAGCGGGTCTGTCTGTTGCTCGAGATGATGCGGTCCCCATGGGCGGTGGAGCTGCCGCGCGCCGCAGTGGAGGCGGTGGCGGTCTAGCCCGGAAGGCGGCCGGGGGAAGCGATGGAGCTGTTCCGAGACGCACGCAACGTCACTTTGAGCGTGTTCGTGGCGACGGCGCTGATAGCTGTGCGGTCGCTGTTGATTCTGGAGATCGTCGGGCCGACGACGATCGGCGTGTGGAAATCGGTGATGGTCTTGCTGTTCCTCAGCGGGTTCGCCCGGCTGGGGCTTCCTCACGCGATCGCAGTGCGCGTGCCGCTGTTGCGGGGGCAGGGGCGGACGGCGGAAGCCGACCGGATCGCCGCGGTCGCGGGCTCCATACTGGCGGCGAGCGGCCTGTTGCTGGGGCTGCTGGCGCTGGCGGCGAGCTTTCTGGTCCCCGGCGGCGACTACCGGATCGCGCTGCGCCTGGCGGCCTCCGTAGTCTGGCTGTGGCAATTTCAGGAATTCTTGCGGGAGCTCGCAGGCGCGCGGCACTTATTCAACGTCCGGTCCGCGGAGGTGCTGCTCGATGCGGTGACCAACTTTGCGGCGACCCTCTTGCTGGGGTACTGGTTCGGGCTTGTCGGACTCGGCGCCGCGGCGATTCTGACGGCGTTGCTCCCGGTCTGTTATTTGTGGCGGCGCCTTGGCTTCCGGCTGAGCGGCCGCATCGAGTTCTCCGTGGTGCGGGAACTGGTGCAGGTGGGCCTGCCGTATTCGTTCCTGGAGACTTCGTTTCACTTGACCAAGTATTTAGGGTTGCCGGTTGTGGCGATGGCGCTCGGGCCGACGGCGGCGGGACATTACGCGCTGTGCACTTTGGTTCTCGAGTTCAGCACCAACGTGATTCAGATCGGCGTTTCACGCGTCGTAGGCCCGCATCTGCTCGAGGAGTTCGGCCGCCAGGGCAGTTACGCCAAGGTCGCCAAATACTACGAGATACCGACACGGCTGTTTTGTTACACGCTCCCGCCCATACTCCTTTTCGGTTCGCTGATTCTGCCCCGCCTGACGGCGTGGCTGCTGCCGCACTATGTGCCGGGCGCCGCAGCCGCGCAAGTGGTGTTGTGGGCGGTGTTTTTTCTCAGCATCAACGCCGGCGTGGATTCGTTTCTGAACGCCGCCGGCCGGGTGATGGATGCGTTGAAAATCTCGGCGGCGCTGATTCCGGCGGGTGCGGCCGCCCACTGGCTGGCCGCTGCGGCCGGTTTCGGCCTGCCGGGCGTGGCGGCGAGCTCTGTGGCGACCCTGGCGGCGATCGTCACGGCGAAGCTGTATGTGGCGCAGCGTGAGTGCGGGCGCAGCCGGGCCGAGGCGGCGGCGTTCCTGGGTTCGCTTTATCTGCCGCTGGCGGCTTCAGGGGGATTTGCGCTGCTGGCCCGGGCGCTGGCGCCGAACTGTGGGCTGCCGGAAGCGCTGCGGGCGCCGGCGGAAGCGGCCATTTACCTCACTCTCTATGTGCCGCTGCTGGTGGCCTACGAGATGCGCTTTTCGCTGCTGCGCGCGGCCCGGCAGGGGATGTGAGGCGGGCATGCGCCGGTCGATGATTGTCGCCATCGTGCTTCTGGCACCTGTACTGCGGCTGACGAAGATCGGCGGCGCGGACGTCAACCTCTGCGCCGGCGATCTGGCGGTGGCCCTGGCGGGCTTGTGGATGGCGTGGCGCTTCCTCCGCGAGGGCGTTCAGGCGCCCTTGTTGCCGCTGTGTTGCGGCGCGGCCGCGGCCACGATCCTGTCGCTGGTGGCGAACGCCGAGATCTCGTTCTTCGCTCGCAGCCCGCTCGGCGTGACCGTGACGGTGCTGAAGAGTCTGTTCCCGTGGATGTACTTCTTTGCGGCCGCGAACCTGATTCGGTCGCGCGAGGACTTGCTGCTGCTGCTGCGGTGGTGGACCGGCAGCAGCGCACTGCTGGCGGCCTCCGGCATCGCCGGCTCGGTGCTGTATCAGGCGACCGGGATGGAGAACCGGTTCGCGCTCGCATACCGGGCGCACGGGACGATGGGAGACGCCAATTTCTTCAGCATGCACCTGGGGGTCAGCTTCTTTCTGGCGTTGTGCTACCGCCGGCTGGCGGGCGGAGGCTCCTGGTGGGTGGCGCCGGTCATGGGGCTCGATGCGGTGGGGATGTTCTTTTCAGCCTCCCGCAGCGGGATGCTCGGATTCGCCTGCGGGCTCGCGTTGTGGGTG
>JBBIMZ010000010.1:0-9353 GCA_037444135.1 Solibacteraceae bacterium | reverse complement strand
GGAAGGCGGCGGCTGCGGCGGCCACGGCGTCCTTGGCGGCCGCGCTGGCGCTGGCCCCGCCGGAGAGCCGCCGGCTGGCTTCCAATCCGATGGCGGCGCGGCTGGCCACCACCACGATCCGCGTGGAGGCCACCGACCGCGGCAAGCTGTGGGCCTACGCGCTGAACAGTTTCGCCCAAGCGCCGCTGGCGGGCGTCGGCTACGAGAACATTCCCTACATCAACCGCACGATCCCGGGCCGTCCCACCGAAACCCATAACACCTATCTGAACATGATGTCGGAAACCGGACTGGTCGGGCTGTTGGTCTATCTGGCCGTGTTGCTGTATTACCCGCTTGGGCTGATTCGCAATTGGCGGCGCTCCCACACCCCGGAGGCGCTCTGGCTGCTGGCGGCCTTCTTCAACATCGGCGCCGTCGGCATGGCGGTCAATGTCGAGAATTACCGGGGCTTATGGATTCTGATGGCGGCGGCTCACGTTTTCCTCGCCCGCCAGGCGGGCCAGACGGTCCCGCTCCCGGGGGAGGCAGTTCGGGCATGAGGCGCGGGCCGAGGATTCTGGTAATCGCCAACGTCGACATCATGGTATGGAACTTCTTGGCGCCGGCGCTCGACGCGCTGCGCCGGTCCGGCTGGGAAGTCGATGTCGCCTGCCGGCGGGGTCCTTATTTCGAACGGCTGGCGGCGCGAGGCTACCGGATGTGGGACGTGCCGGTGCACCGCGGATGGAATCCCCTGCGAAACCTCCGGGCCCTCGTGCGGCTCTACCGGTTGCTGCGGGCCGTCCGGTTCGACGTCATCAACACGCACAGTCCCGTCGCGTCGGCGGCGGGCCGCCTGGCGGCGTGGCTGGCGCGGCGGCGCAACGTCGTCTGCTCGGTGCACGGTTTCTATTTCCATGACGAAATGCGGCCGCTGGTGCGCCGGCTTCTGGTCGGTGTCGAGTGGCTGCTCGGCAGGGTGACGGACCGCTTCCTGTTCGTCTCGGAAGAAGACCGCCAGACGGCGCTGGCGACGGGCATCGCACGAGCGGCGGCCGCCACGCTCACGATTCCCAACGGAGTGGACCTGGAGATCTTCCGGCCGCGACCGTCGCCAGACGAGCGGCGAGAGCGTGCGCGTGTGGTGGGCATCGTCGGCCGGCTGGTCAGGGAGAAGGGTTACGAGGAGTTTTTCGAGATGGCCCGGCGCCTGGCGCAGCGGCGCGCCGACGTGTGCTTTCTCGTGGTGGGCGACTGCCTTCCCACCGACCGGAATCCGCTGAAGGAGGCGCTCCGCCGCCGGGTCGAGCAGGAGGGTCTGGACGAGCGCTTCCTCTTCACCGGTCATACCGACGAGGTGGCGCGCTACCTGCGGCGGATGGATATTTTCGTTCTCCCCTCGTACCGCGAGGGATTGCCGGTTTCGGTCCTGGAGGCGATGGCGACCGGTCTTCCGGTGGTTGCCTCAAACATCCGTGGCTGCCGCGAGGCCGTGGTTCCCGGCGAGACCGGCCTGCTGGTTCCCCCGCGAGACGCCGCCGCCTTGACCGAGGCCGTTCTGTTTCTCCTGGACCATCCGGATACGGCTTGGCGGATGGGTCAGGCGGGGCGCCGCCGGGCCGTGGAGTTGTACGACCGCCGGATGGCGCAGCAGCGCTACTGCGCCGCCATCGAAGCGACGCTCGGCCGTGGCGCACCGGCGCCCGAAGCAGTCAGTCATGCGAGTAGTTAAGAGACTCATCGACGTTGTTGCGGCCGCGAGCGGGCTGATTCTTCTCGCTCCGCTGCTCGGCGCGATCGCCGCCGCGATCCGGTGGCGCATGGGGCGTCCGGTGCTGTTCCGGCACCTCCGGATCGGGAAGGACGAGCGGCCGTTCGTACTTTATAAGTTCCGCACCATGAGCGAGCAGCGCGATGCCGCAGGCCGGCTCCTGCCGGACCCGCAACGGCTTACCCGGCTCGGCCGGCTGCTGCGCACCTCCAGCCTGGACGAATTGCCGCAGCTCTGGAACGTCCTCAAAGGGGACATGAGCCTGGTCGGCCCCCGGCCCCTGGTGCCGCGCTATCTCCCGCGCTACAGCCGGCGGCAGCGCCGACGGCATGAAGCGATGCCGGGGATTACCGGCTGGGCGCAGATCCACGGGCGCAATGGCATCAGTTGGGAGCGCAAACTCGAGCTCGACGTCTGGTACGTCGATCACTGGAGTTTGGGGCTCGATCTGAAAATCCTCATTCTCACGCTGTGGCGCGTGATCCAACGCAAGGGCGTCAATGAGGCGGGCGACATGCCTTCGTCGGAGTTTCTCGGCAGCCCGGAAAGCGAAGACCCGACGGGCGTGCCCCGCCGCGGGGAAGACCGGCCGCCGACGGCCGGCCGGGCGATGGATTACTGCCAGCAGTCCTTATGAAGCGCATCTATCTTTCCGTTCCGCACATGAGCGGGCTCGAACGCGCCTTTGTGGACGAGGCGTTCTCCAGTAACTGGCTGTCCAGCGTCGGCCCGCACGTCGAGGCCTTCGAGAGGGAGTTTTCCGAGCGGTTTGGGTGGCCCGCGGTCGCCCTCAGCAGCGGCACGGCGGCGATCCACCTCGGTTTGCGGCTGCTCGGCGTGGGCCAGGGCGACGAAGTCCTCTGTCCGACGCTGACTTTCGTGGCGACCGTGAATCCGGTCGGCTATCTGGGAGCGAGGCCGGTCTTCCTGGACAGCGATCCGCAGACCTGGAATCTCGACCCGGAACTGCTGGTGCGGGCGCTCGAGGCGCGCGCCCGCCGGGGGCGGCTGCCGGCGGCGGTGATCGCCGTGCACCTGTTCGGCCAGTGCGCGGACATGGATCCGATCCGGGAGGCCTGCGCGCGCTTCGGCGTGCCGGTGCTCGAGGATGCCGCCGAGGCTCTCGGGGCGCTTTACAAGGGCAGACCGGCGGGCACGTTGGGGGCGGCGGCGGCGTTCTCCTTCAACGGCAACAAGATCATCACGACCACGGGCGGCGGCATGCTGGTGACGCGGCGGGCGGACTGGGCCGAGAAAGCCCGCTACTGGGCGACTCAGGCGCGCGATCCCGGCTTGGCGTATCAGCATTCCGAGGTCGGCTACAACTACCGTTTGAGCAACGTGCTGGCAGCCATCGGCCGGGGGCAGCTTCGGGTGCTCGACCTGCGGATCGAGCAGCGGCGGCGGGTGGCGGCGCGCTACCGTGGCGCCTTCGCCGATCTGGAGGGCATCGAGCCGATGCCGGAGGCCTCCTACGGACTGCACACACACTGGCTCAGCTGCTTTCTGATCGACGAGAAACGCTTCGGCCTCTCGCGCGACGAACTCGTCCGGCGCCTCGATGCCGCGGGCGTGGAGGCGCGGCCGGTGTGGAAGCCGATGCACTTGCAGCCCCTGTACTCCGGCTGCGAGCGCTATGGCGGCCAGGTGGCCGAGCGGCTCTTCCAGCGGGGAATCTGTCTGCCGAGTTCGAGCAGCTTGAGTCCGGCCGAACAGCTCTACGTGGTCAACCAGGTGCGCGCAGCGGCGGGTGGCCGGCCGCTCGAAGCACTCGCGGCGGAGATGATCGCCGCCGCCTGAACCATCCCCAGCAGGAATCCAACGATGTTCCGGGTATTGCACAAGAAGGACGCCGCGGAGTGGCATTGTCTTCTCGACCAAGCCGGATGCAGGGATCTGTTTTTCCGGCCTGAGTACGTCGAACTGAACGAAATCATCATCGGCGGCCAAGCCGAGTGCTTCGTCTTCGCCGAAAGCGGCACGCTGGTCGTCTATCCGTATTTGAGGCGGCCCATCCACGGAACAGCTTGGTCCGACATCAGTTCCCCCTACGGTTACGGCGGCTTCATCAGCCGGCCGCGCAACGCCGACCTGTCGAGTTTCCAGGACGCCTTTTGCGACTACTGCCGGAGGGAAGGGATTGTCAGCGAGTTCATCCGGTTCCATCCGGCGTTCGCCAATCACCGCAATGGGACGGGCCACCGGCTCGACGTCCGCTTTCACCAGCCCGTCGTCGCAGTCGATTACGCCCAGGCCCCGGGCGGCTTCGAGGCGGCGGTCAAGAAAGAGGTCTGGAAAAAACTCCGCCGGGCCGAGCAAAACGGCCTGAGGGTGATTGCCGACGCACCGGGAGCATACACGTCCGGCTTCATCCGCTTGTACGAAGAGACGATGAAGCGCCGGCAGGCCGATACGTTTTATTACTTCGATCACGCCTTCTTCGTGCGCCTCCACGAGTTGCTGGCCGGGCGCAGCCTGCTTTTTTCCGCCTGGCTGGACGGGCGCATGATCGGCGGCCTGCTGGTTCTTCACAGCGACTCGGCCGGATACAACTTTCTGTCCTGTTCCGATTACACGTACAACTCGCTCGGCACCAACGAGCTGTTGCAGTTCAGGGCGCTCGAGTGGGCTCAGCAGAGGCGCCTGGAAACCTATCTGCTCGGCGGCGGCCGCGGGGGCGAGGACTCGCTGTTTCAGTTCAAAGCCAAGTTCTCGCCCCAACGCAAAGACTTTTTCATCGGCAGGCGGATCCATCTGCCTGATGCGTACGAGGAACTGTGCCGGTCAGCCGGCATCGGCGCGGAGGCGGCGACGGAGGGCGCGCGCTTTCCGCTCTATCGAAATCAGGAGAAACCGCATGACAACCAATAACGGAGGGCAAAGGAACGGGCGGGACCACAAGTGGTACTTGCCCAAGTTTTTGCGGGAGGATTATTCTCCCTACCAGTGTAAGGTCTCCGCCAACAGGGAAAACTACGATCTGGCGGCGCGGCGGATCCATCTCCGGAACCTGATCAAGACCTGGTACAACACAGGGAAGAATCCTTTCCGAAAACCGATCGAGTGCTCGAACTGCCTGTTCGACACGCGGATTCCGAACATTTACATCGGTCCTGACGGCTTATGCAACATGTGCATGACCTACCGGCGGAATTTCCGACCGGAGATTCTGGCGAGCGAACTGGAGTGCTTCTTGAGCACGCCGCGCGAGCCGGGAGCGGAGCTGGACGCCATCGTGGCCTTTTCCGGCGGCAAGGACAGTTCGATCTCGCTGTACCTGGCGCGGCGGCGGTTCCGGTTGAACGTGCAGGCGGTGCTGGTGGACAACGGCTTCATTCCGAAGCCGGTCATCGACAACGGAAGAAAGTTCTGCCAGTCACTGGATGTGGAACTCGTGGTTCTGCCGATCGATTTCGCCGCGGATGTGAAGCGGATGATGGAGGATGAGTTTCGGAGCGGTTACCCCTGCTACAAGTGCACGGAGATGTTTCACCGGAGAATTCTCGATTACTGCGCCGGCAAGCGGGTGAACCGCGTGGTGCTCGGCCGGAACTGGTGGCGGTGGCTTGAGCCGGAAGTCCGCGCCGTGCGGCGGATGAAGGATGCCGAAGGCAGAATGGAGATTCAATTCCTTTCGCTGCCGTTCGCGCTCCAGCTGACGGAGTCCTGGGTGAAGCAGACGTTGAGCGAGCTGGGATGGAAGCCTGTGAAGATCCATGGCAACAGCACAAACTGTCTTATCCCGGGATTGGTCGAGCACAGTCTGTACCGGCGGCTCGGCTATCACCCGGAACTGAATCTGATCAGCCGGGAGGTGATCAGCGGCTACCTCACAAAGGAAGAGGCGAAGCGGCAGCTGAGCACGGTGAAGGACCTTACGCCGGAGCTGCGGAAGCTGGTTGACTTGAAGGTCCGTCAGGGAACCGGCGCCGGGGAGGCGTGACGTCGGCGGGAATGCGCAGACGCCATCTGCCGGTGATCGCCCTGTTTGCGATCGCGACAGCGCTGCTGACGGCGGTCCGGGCGCCGCTGCCGGGCGCCGCGCCGCCCGGCTATTCGGTCGTGGACGCGCTCGCGCGCGTCCCTCGCGAAGCCCCGGCGCCGGAGAACGCTTCGACGGAGATCCGGCTGGCGGGCGCCGCCAACGAGTACGAGGCCGCGCAGATCGTGCTGCACGGCGGCGGCGCCGGGCTGCGCCTTGTCGAGCTGCGACTGAGCGTTCCGCCGGCGAGCGAGGCCGGCGAGCGGATTCCGGAAGAGGCGGTGAGCTTCTACCGCGCGCATTACGTCAGCGTACGTTCCCCCAGCGGGTTGCGCGGCACGCCCGGAGTCTATCCGGACGCGCTGATCCCGCTGCGGAATCCCTTTACCGGGGAGCGCCTCACGGGCGGCCTCTATCCGGCCGAGCCGTTCGACGTCCCGCCGAACCGGAACCAGCCCGTCTATGTCGAATTCTTCCTCCCGCCGGGGACTCGCGCCGGGCTGTACCGCGGCGCGATTCGGATCGAACACCAGGGGGGCGCGCTGTTGGCCGAAGTGCCCGTCACTGTGCGCGTGTGGAGTTTCGAGCTGAACCGGCAGCCGGCGCTGCGAACGAATTTCCAGGGCTACGATGCGGGCTACTCGAGCGGGGCGGCGAAGTATCTCGGCTACGCGACCGGAAGCCCGGAGCATCGGGCCGTGGCGCGGGCGATCGATGAGATCCTGCTGGCCCACCGGCTGACGCCGGAAACGCCGTGGGACACTTGGTTCGGCCTGGCGGAAGACGGCTCGATCCAACCGGACGGACCCAAAGCGGAGCGGCTCCTGGCCTATCTGAGACGTCCGGAGTTCAGCGAATACTTGCTGCCTTTCGGCAGCCGGTATCCCTTCCCCGCCCCGACGACGTCGGACCGGTGGCGGGCGCGGAATTACCTGGCTTCGGCCTATGCCTGGTTTGAGGCCCACGGGGTCGAGACCAAACTCGTGCTGCGGCCGGGCGACGAACCCGCCCGGACGAAGGACTTTCTGGCGGTCAGGCAACTCGCGGAGCTGGCCCGCCAGGCTTCTCCCGGCTACAAGGTTGCGATGACCGTGGACCTGAAAGACCCGCGAGTGGAGGAGTACCTGGCGGGCGCGGTCGAACGGCTGGTCGCCGGATATTGGTCGTTCGATCCGGAGGCGGCGGCCCGGTTCCGGACTACCGGCCACGAGATCTGGACTTACACGGCGCTGACGCAGAACGCGGACCAACCCAGTCCCTACTGGCTGATCGACTTTCCATTGCTCAATTATCGAATCGCCGCCTGGATCAACTTCCGCTACGGCGCTTCGGGGTTACTGTACTGGACATCCGTGTATTGGAACGAAGCGGCCTCGCGGCGGGAGAGCCCATGGGAAGTTCCATGCAACTACCGGTCCGGGAGCGTCTGCTACAACGGCGAGGGGCTGCTGGTCTATCCCGGCCGGGAAGTGAATCTGGTGGCGCCGGCGGGGGTCTACGGCGACGACTCGGCCGCCGCGGTGTACGCTCCGGTGCCGTCGCTCCGGCTGAAAGCGCTCCGCGACGCCGTGGAGGACTACGAGTACTTGACCATGGCGCGGGCCTCGGATGCGGCGGCGGCCGAGCGCATCGCGCTGGAAGTGGCGTGCGGAGGCGATCCGGGAGCGAACTGTTTTCACCATTGGAACCAGGACGCAAGTGCGCTGCTCGAGGCGCGGTCGGCGCTGGCGCGCCTGATCGAATCGCGCCGGGACGCCTCCGGCGCCGAACGGGACCGTTCCGCGGGCGCGGGGAGACCCCGCGCCGGCCGGAGCCGCTAGGAAAACGCTCCGGCCGGCAGCAAAGCCGATGCGAGTCTTGCACGTGTTCGGACACCAGCAGTGGAGCGCGGCCTTGAAGACGATACAAGCCGCTGTGAAGGCGCAGGTCCTCGGCGGGGACCAGGTGTGGGTCGCCTCGCCGAGCCGGAGCGTCGCCCGGCGCTTCCGCGCGGTCGGCGCGACGGTGGTGCTGCTGCCGTTGTGGCTCGGCCGGGAGCACCCGCTCGATCTCGTGCCGCTGGTTTGCCTGTACCGGCTGTGCCGGCGAATGCGCTTTGATCTGGTGGCGACGCACAGCTTCAAAGGAGGCGTGCTGGGCCGCCTGGCGGCCCGGCTGGCGGGGATCCCCCGCATCATCCACCACGCTCCCGGGTATCGCTTTCTGGTGTCCAAACCCGGACTCAAGCGGCGGTATTACGTGGCCGTGGAGAAGCTGGCCGCACGCGTGGGCGATTTGGTGATCACCGCATCGGAGGAACAGCGGCAGCAGGCGATTCGCGCGGGCGTGACGGCGGCCGACAAAGTGATCGCGGTGAGGGGCGGAGTGGGCGCGCGGCCGGTCTGGGCGCGGCGTTTGCCGCCCGGGACCTCCGGGCCCGGCGCCAAGTCCGAGATTCTGATCGGGTCTGCCGGCTGTCTGAGCTTCGAACGCGGGTGTCATTACCTGCTGCGGGCGATGCCGGCGGTCGTGGCGCGCCACCCGCGGGTGCGGCTGGTCCTGGCCGGCAGCGGACCGCTCGAAGAGGAGCTGCGCGCTCAAGCCGCTCTGGCCGGCCTCGGGGATCGCGTGGAGTTCGTTGGCGCGGCCGGCGAGCGTACCCCGGCGCCGGCGCGCTGGGATCTGTTCGTGGATGCCTCGCTCGGCGCCGGCCCAACGGCGGCGCTGCTGGAGGCGATGGCCGCCGGCTGCGCGATCGTCGCCACGAACACGCCGCAGCACCGGGAACTGGTCGAGCACGGCCGCTCGGCGCTGCTGGTGGCGCCGGGGAGCTCCCGGGCACTGGCGGAGGCCATCACCACATTGCTGGAGCAGCCGACGCTGGCCCGCCGGCTCGGGGCGGCCGCGCAGCGAGCAGCTCTTCGGCTCAGCCGCGAGCGTGCTGTCGCCGAGCTGCTCCGGATCTACGGGCGCGGGCCGGAGGCAACCTGAGCGGCACCGCCGCCGAGCATTTCAGAAATTTCTCCCGGAGGAATCAGGAGTGATGCGAGATCAGGAAACGTTCGCGAATCGGATCGGCACGTGCGGCAGGCCTGGGATCGAACGCGCCCAACCGGGCGGGCCGTGGCGCAAAGCGGCGCCGTGGACGCTGTACCCGGCGATCTTCGCACTGTCCGGCTGGACCGCCTTCCTGCTGCGGTTCGATTTCTCCATTCCCGCGCACTACCGCGATCATCTGCTGACGGCGGTCGTCGTCTGGACGCTGGTAAAGCTGGTGGTGTTTCGCTGGCAGGGAATGGACAAGGACGGATCCTGCTTGCTGACGTCGGCCGATCTCAGGCGAATTCTCGGCGTGAATCTGAAGGGCTCGCTGCTCGGCGTTATGGTGATTTTGGCGGCCGCGCCCCCGGGCTTCCCTCGCTCGATTTACCTGATCGACCTGATCCTGAGCGTGCTGGGGACGCTCGGAGCGCGGCAGGCGAGCCGGTTCGGGCGGCCGGACCGCGCCGCGCGCAAGGCCCGCGGCCAGCAGCGCCGGACGCTGATCTACGGCGCCGGGCGGGCGGGCGAGCTGCTCCTCGAGGACATTCAGCATCATCCGACGCTGCCGTACCGGGTGATCGGATTCGTCGATGACAA
>JBBIMZ010000009.1:15111-17543 GCA_037444135.1 Solibacteraceae bacterium | reverse complement strand
AGCATGCCCATCCGCGAACTGATCCGGGCGCTCGAGCCCGAGCCCCTCGAGGAGGTTCGCCGTGCGGCTGACGATTTCCACTACCGGGACTTTTTGACCGTCGTGCTGATCATCCGCCAGAAAGAGGTCTTTCCCGACAACTGGATCTACGTGCACGACCCGAACGTCAAGGTGGGCCGGATCCAGAACTACAAGAACTGGAGTCCGTGGATGGTCCCGGATCCGGAGATGACCTGCCTGGGCCTGGAGTACTTCTGCTTCGAAGGCGACGAGCTTTGGAACACGCCCGACGACGAGCTGATCGAAATGGGGCGGCGGGAGACGGCGCGGCTGGGGCTTGTGAAACCGGAGACGGTGGTCGACGGCACGGTCCTGCGCATTGAGAAGGCCTATCCGGTCTATGACGGCGCTTACCGGCGGGGGCTGGAAGCGATCCGGCGCTTCCTGCACGAGGTCTCGAACCTGCAACTGGTGGGGCGCAACGGGATGCACCGCTACAACAACCAGGACCACTCGATGCTGACGGCGGTCCTGGCGGCGCGCAACATCGCCAACGGCCGGCGATACAACCTCTGGGAGGTCAACGCCGACACCGATTATCACGAGGAGGGCGGGAGCATCACCGAGGAGGAGCTGGAAGCGCTCGAAGCTTCCCAGCCGGCCGTTCCACTCCGCGTCACCGACCGCTGAAACGCCCCGGGTTGAAGCGGCGGATCCGGCGGGTAGATGATGACTTCGGAGCTCCTCATGCGCTTGTCCGGTCTGTTCCTGTTTCTCGGGTGGCTGTGGCCGCTACAGGCCCAGCAGACGGTCGTCGTCCGCCCGCAAGAGATCGACGATGTGCTGGTGAATCCCGGCATCGGCTTCATGACGTTTCAGCGGTTCAACGGCGACCGTCTCAACGAGGGCCTGAAGTGGACCGAGGGCTACCCGATCGACTACCAGCCGTTTCGCGGCACGCTCGACAACGAGAACTACCCGAGGACCTCGATCGCCTACTTCCGCGTCTACTGGAAGTTTCTGGAGCCCGAACCCGGCAAGTACCGCTGGGAGATGCTCGACAGGGCGCTCGATACGGCCCGCGAGCGCGGCCAGACGCTGATGCTGCGCATCGCCCCCTACGGCACGCGCGAAGACAACGACGTGCCTGACTGGTACCGGGCGCTGGTGGGCCCGGAGCCGGAAAAGAAGCGGCGGATCGCCAAGTGGCGCACCGATCCCGAGAATCCGCTCTACGTCAAACATTTCACGGCGATGGTGCGGGCTCTCGGCGCCCGCTATGACGGCCATCCGGACCTGGAGAGTGTCGACATGGCGATCGTGGGCGCCTGGGGCGAAGGCGCCGGCTCGGACCTGCTGACCGAGCCGACGCGCCGGGCCCTGGTGGACGCCTATATCGAATCGTTCCGCAAGACTCCGCTCGTGATGCTGCTCACCGACGAGAAGACGAACAAGTACGGTCTGTCGAAGGCCGACGTCGGCTGGCGCGTCGACTGCCTCGGCGACATGGGCGGCTTCAACCCGAGCTGGTCGCACATGCTCGACTACTACCCGCAGGCGATCGTCAACTTCGGCATGCGCGACGCCTGGAAGAAGGCGCCGGTGACGCTCGAGGTCTGCTGGGTGATGCAGCACTGGCTGGAGAAGGGCTGGGACGTCGACTACATCATCGACCAGTCGCTCAAATGGCACATCTCGTCGTTCAACGCCAAGTCATCGCCGGTGCCCCGCCAATGGACGGCGAACGTCGAGCGGTGGCTCAAGAAGATGGGCTACCGGTTCGTGCTGCGCAAGTTCACCTACCCGGCCGAGGTGCGGCGGAACGGCAAGCTGGCGTTCACGAGCTGGTGGGAGAACAAGGGCGTGGCGCCCTGCTATCGGAAATTCCCGCCGGCGCTGCGCCTGAAAAGCGGCGAGCGGAGCGCCGTGCTGGTCACGGACGCCGACATCCGCACGTGGCTGCCGGGCGATATCGTCTATGACGACGCCGTCTTCGTGCCTCCGGATCTCGAGCCGGGCGACTACGAGCTGGCCCTGGCGCTCGTCGATCCCCGCACGGGCGCGCCGAAGGTCCAGCTCGCCATCGCGGGCCGCGGCAGCGACGGCTGGTACGGCCTCGGCCGCATCCGCGTCACCGGACCGGGGTATTGACGTCAGCAAGACGGAACGAAGGGACCGGGAGGCCATACCGGAGGCCGCCGTCCGCAAATCCCCGGGGATTTGATAGCATCTATAGGTTTAGGAAGACCGATGAGTGCTCCCGCCGCTTCCCTGGACCGGCCGATCGGCTTTTACGAGGCGTCGATCGGCAAGAAGGTCGTCATGGCCGTCACCGGCTGCATCCTGTTCCTGTTCGTGGTCGGCCACCTGCTGGGAAATTTGCAGATCTACCTGGGGCGCGAGGCGCTCAACGCCTACGCCCACAAGCTGCG
>JBBIMZ010000009.1:0-15101 GCA_037444135.1 Solibacteraceae bacterium | reverse complement strand
GGACCGTGGATCGCGTCTACGATCTCTTTCCGAAGCTGCGCGAGCTCGGGCCGCTGTTGTGGATCGTGCGTGGGGTGCTGCTGGTGAGCGTGCTGGTGCACATCGTGGCGGGCGTGCAACTGTGGCTGGCCAACCGGGCCGCCCGTCCCGTGGGCTATCTCAAGCGGGCGTGGGTGGAGGCGAGCTTCGCGTCGCGCACGATGATCATCTCCGGGCCGCTGCTCGGCGCCTTCGTGCTCTACCACCTGCTGCATCTGACCTGGGGCACGGTGCACCCGCAGTTCAACCACGAGCTCGACGTCTACGCCAATGTCGTGCGCGGCTTCCGGCAGGTGCCCGCCTCGATCGCCTATATCGCGGCGATGGTCTTCCTCGGCTTTCATCTCTCCCACGGCATCTGGAGCATGTTCCAGTCCGTGGGCTGGAATCATCCGCGGTACATGCCCCTCATCCAGAAAGCAGCGGTCGTAGCGGCCGTCCTGATCGTCGCCGGCAATATCTCGATCCCGGTGGCGGTGCTGGCCGGCTGGATCCGCTGAGCCGGAGTTTGCTTTATGCGTCATGATGCCCGCATCCCGGGCGGTCCGATCGAACAGATGTGGGACCGCTACCGGTTCGAAATGAAGCTGGTCAGCCCGGCCAACAAACGCAAGTACAGCATCATCGTGGTCGGCTCGGGGCTGGCCGGGGCCTCGGCCGCGGCCACCTTGGGCGAACTCGGCTACAACGTGAGCTGCTTTTGCTATCAGGACAGTCCGCGCCGGGCCCACTCGATCGCCGCGCAGGGCGGCATTAATGCCGCCAAGAACTACCAGAACGACGGCGACAGCGTCTGGCGGCTGTTCTACGACACGGTGAAGGGCGGCGACTTCCGCTCGCGCGAAGCCAACGTCTACCGGCTGGCGCAGCTCAGCTTAAACATCATCGACCAGTGCGTGGCGCAGGGAGTGCCGTTCGCCCGCGAGTACGGCGGGACGCTGGCCAACCGCTCCTTCGGCGGCGCGCTGGTTTCACGCACCTTTTACGCGCGGGGGCAGACCGGACAGCAGCTTCTGCTCGGCGCCTATCAGGCGCTGATGCGCCAGGTGGCGCGCGGCCAGGTGCGGATGTTTCCGCGCACGGAGATGCTCGATCTGATCGTGGTCGACGGCAAGGCGCGCGGCATCGTCACGCGCGACCTGGTGACGGGCAAGATCGAGTCGCATTTGGCCGACGCGGTGATTCTCGGCACGGGCGGCTACGGCAATGTCTTCTACCTGTCGACGAACGCCAAAGGGTGCAACGCGACGGCGATCTGGCGGGCCTACAAGCGCGGAGCCGATTTCGCCAACCCGTGCTTCACGCAGATCCACCCGACCTGCATCCCGGTAAGCGGCGAATACCAGTCCAAGCTCACGCTGATGAGCGAATCGCTGCGCAACGACGGGCGCATCTGGGTGCCCCTGAAGAAGGGCGACAAGCGCCCGCCGAACCGGATCCCCGAGGAAGAGCGCGATTATTACCTCGAGCGACGCTACCCGAGCTACGGGAATCTGGCGCCGCGCGACGTCTCCTCGCGCGCCGCCAAGATGGTCTGCGACGAGGGCCGCGGCGTCGGCGAGACCGGCTACGGCGTCTATCTGGATTTCTCCGACGCGATCCGGCGCCTCGGACGGCGCACGATCGAGGAGCGCTACGGCAACCTCTTCGAGATGTACGAGCGCATCACGGGTGAGGACCCGTACACGCAGCCGATGCGCATCTATCCGGCCAGCCACTACACGATGGGCGGCCTCTGGGTCGATTACCGGCTGATGAGCACCATTGCCGGGCTGTTCGTCATCGGCGAGGCGAACTTTTCCGATCACGGGGCCAACCGGCTGGGCGCCAGCGCGCTGATGCAAGGGCTCGCCGACGGCTACTTCATCGTTCCCTACACGGTGGGCGACTATCTGGCTTCGACCAGGCTCGAGCCGGTCCGGCCCGACGATCCGGCCTGCCGCGAGGCCGAAGCGTGCGTGCGCGAGATGACGCGGCGCCTGCTGGCGGTCAACGGCCGGCGGAGCGTCGACACCTTCCACCGCGAGCTCGGCAAGATCATGTGGGAGTACTGCGGCATGGCGCGCAACGCCCGCGGCCTCGAGTACGCCCTCTCGAAGATTCCCGAACTGCGCCGGGAGTTCTGGGAGGACGTGCGCGTGCCCGGCGAGAACGAGTCGCTCAACCAGTCGCTCGAAAAGGCCGGCCGCGTGGCCGATTTCCTGGAACTGGCCGAACTGATGTGCCTGGACGCGCTCGAGCGCGACGAATCCTGCGGCGGCCACTTCCGCGAAGAGCACCAGACCGAGGACGGCGAGGCGGTGCGGGACGACGAGCGGTTCTGCCACGTGGCGGCCTGGGAGTACCAGGGGCCGGAGAGGCGGCCGCTCCGGCATATCGAGCCGCTCGAGTTCAAGTACGTGCTTCCTACGGTGCGGAGTTACAAGTAATGCGGATCATCCTTCATATCTGGCGGCAGAAGCACAAAGACGCGCCGGGGCGGATGGAGCGCTACGAAGTGCCCGACGTCAACCCGCACATGTCGTTCCTGGAGATGCTCGACGTGCTCAACGAGCGGCTGATCGAGCGCGGCGAAGAGCCGGTGGCCTTCGACCACGACTGCCGCGAGGGCATCTGCGGCATGTGCGGCTTCGTCATCAACGGCACGGCGCACGGGCCGCTGCGCGGCACCACGGTCTGCCAGCTGCACATGCGGCATTTCAAGGACGGCGACGAGCTGTATCTGGAGCCATGGCGCGCCCGAGCCTTCCCGGTGATCCGGGACCTGGTGGTCGACCGCAGCGCCTTCGACCGGATCATCGCCGCCGGCGGCTACATCTCGGTGCCCACCGGCTCGGCGCCGGACGGCAACGCGATCCCCATCCCGAAGGAGACCGCCGAGCGGGCCATGGACGCCGCGGCCTGCATCGGCTGCGGCGCCTGCGTGGCGGCCTGTCCGAACGCCTCGGCGATGCTGTTCACGGCAGCCAAGATCGCTCACCTGGGCCTGCTGCCGCAAGGTCAGCCCGAGCGCGCCGACCGGGCGCTGGCGATGGTGGCTCAGATGCAGCAAGAGGGCTTCGGCGCCTGCACCAACATCGGCGAGTGCGAAGCCGTCTGCCCGAAGAACATCCAGCTGGAGAACATCGCCCGGATGTTCCGCGATTTCGTCAAAGCGAGCTGGACGAAGCGGCCCGCGGTCGCCGCGGCGGGCGGCGTCGGCTGAGCCCTCAGTGCGGCAGCCCTTCGAGCCACTTCTCGACGGGCTGGCCCTCGACCGATTCGGACTTGAGCTCCATCAAGCCGTATTCGAAGCCCTTGTCGAAGGCGCGCAGATTCAGCTTCTCGGTGCCGGGCGGCACCGAATCGGCCACAGCTTTGCGCAGCGCCTCCGGGTCGATGAGCCGGGTCACCGCCGCGAAAAAGCCGACCATCACGATGTTGAGCACGAGCCTCCGGCCGAGTTCTTCGGCCAGGCGCGTGGCCGGCACCCCGTGGACGCGGATGCCGTTGGGCAGGTCGCTGATCCGCACGAGGTCCTCCTCGATCAGCAGCGTGCCGTTCGGTTTCATCTCGCCCACGAAACGGTTGTAGGCGTCCTGCGACATCGCAATGAGGATGTCGGGCTGGGTGACGTAGGGATAGAGGATCGGCTCGTTCGACAGAATCACCTGGGCGCTGCACGCGCTGCCGCGCGCCTCCGGACCGAAGCTCTGCGTCAGCGTGGCGTAGCCGTTCTCGAAGATCGAAGCGGCCTTGCCGATGATCATGCCCGCGAGGATGACGCCCTGGCCGCCGAAGCCGGCCACGCGGATCTCGGTTACTGGCATGGGACGCCCTCCTCTTCCAGGCAGGCGAAGCGTTCTCCGAGCCGTTCGCGCAACTGCTGGCGCATCGTTCCGAGGTAAGTCGGCCGCTGGCGTTCGACGAACTTGCCCACGATAATGTCACCGCTGATGTCAAGGCCGACTTCGGCCGTCGGCGCCCCGTTGCGGATCTTGCTGTGCTGTTTGTAGAACTTCATCGCGTCCAGGCCGTCGCCCATCTTGTTGCGGCGCTGGTAGAGCGTCGGACAGGGCGAGATGATCTCGATGAAGCTGAAGCCTTCTTTGTTCAGCGCCTCGCGCATCGAGCGGGCGAGCTGGCGGACGTGAAACGTGGTCCAGCGCGCCACGTAGGTTGCGCCGGCGGCTTCGGCGAGGTAGGGCAGATTGAAAGGCGGCTCGTAGCAGCCGTACGGCGTCGTCGTGCTGATGGCCGAAATCGGCGTCGTCGGCGCCACCTGCCCGCCCGTCATCGCGTAGATCAGGTTGTTGACGCAGATCACCACCAGGTCCAGGTTCCGCCGCGCGGCGTGGATGAAATGATTGCCGCCGATGGCGAACAGGTCGCCGTCGCCGGAGTAGACGATCACCTTCAGCTTCGGATTGGCCAGCTTCAGGCCGGTGGCGAAAGGGATCGCCCGGCCGTGGGTGGTGTGGAAGGAGTCCAGCCGCAGGTAGCCGGCCACGCGCCCCGTACAGCCGATGCCGGAGACGATGGCCAGCTTGTCCAGATCCACCTTGGACTCGATCAGCGCGCGCGCGAAACAGTTCACCGACGTGCCGATCCCGCAACCGGGACACCAGATGTGAGGAATCCGCTCGGTGCGGAGAAACTGTTCGACGGGATTCTCCGGAATCACCTCCAGCTCGGGCATTACTTTGCCGCCTCCATGATGGCATCGTAAATCTGTTCCGGACGATGCACGGTGCCGCCGGCATGCGGCACCGGGATGACCCGGGCCGCACCGCACGCGGCGCGCTGCACCTCCAGGGCGATCTGTCCCATATTCAACTCCGGCACGACGAACGCCCGGATCCGGCCGGCGATTTCCCGGATGCGGCGGTCCGGAAACGGCCAGACCGTCACCAGCCGGAGCTTGCCGACCCGGAGCCCTTTGCGGCGCGCCATTTCGATGGACCGCTGCGCCACACGAGCGGTGATGCCGTAGGCGACCACGACCACTTCGGCATCTTCGATGGCTTCCTCGTCGAGCATGCTGATCCGCTCGGCCGCGTGGCGAATCTTGTCCTTGAGCCGGCGGATGAGCTTGTCCTGCGCCGCCGGCGTCATGGCCGGATAGCCGCGCTCGTCGTGCGTCAGGCCGGTGATGTGGAACCGGTAGCCCATGCCGGCGTGGACCATCTCCGGAACTAGGTCCCCGTTCGGCTCGAACGGCCGGAACTGCTCCGGCGGCTTACGCGTCAGCCGCCGCGGATAGATCTCGATTTGGTCGGCCGACGGAATGACGACCTTTTCAGTCATGTGCCCGACGCACTCGTCCATCATGACGAGCACCGGCACGCGAAACTCTTCGGAGAGATTGAAGGCCTTGATCGTCAGATCGAAGCACTCCTGGGGCGAGCTCGGCGAGACGGCGATGATTTCGTAGTCGCCGTGCGAGCCCCAGCGCGCCTGCATCATGTCGGCCTGCGCCGGCAGCGTCGGCAATCCGGTCGAGGGGCCGCCGCGCTGCACGTTGACGAACACGCACGGCGTCTCGGTCATCACCGCGTAGCCGATGTGTTCCATCATCAGCGAGAAGCCCGGCCCGGAGGTCACGGTGAAGGCCTTGGCCCCCGCCCAGACGGCGCCCTGGATGGCGATCGAAGCCGCCAGCTCGTCCTCCATCTGGATGAACGTGCCGCCAACGAGCGGGATGCGCTGCGCGAAGCGCTCGACCACTTCCGTGGAGGGCGTGATGGGATAGCCTGCGGCAAATCGCGCACCTGCGGCCAGGCACCCTTCCGTGCACGCCTGGTCGCCGTCGAGAAAATGCACGCCGGTCAGGACGCCTTTGGGATCCGCCGTCATTCCTCTCCCTCGCTTTCCTCGCCCTTGCTGCCGTTGGAAGCGATCTTCCAGCCGTAGATGGCGAAATCCGGGCAGTACATCCCGCACAGGTCGCAACCGCTACATTTTTCGGGCGCTACGACGTGGGGCGGATGGTAGCCCTTGGAATTGAACGCCGAGGAGAGGGCCAGGACTTTGGTCGGACAGAACTCAACGCAGAAGCCGCACCCCTTGCAGCGTTCCACGATGATCGAAACCGCGCCTTTGGGCATGCCGCCAGACTCCGGATTGGGGCAAAAAGCTCATCCCCCTTCCAAGACTAGCAAGCGGGCTGCCAGACCGGACGTGCGGAGGCGAAAATCGGCAAAGCCTCTGGCGGGAGCTCACCCCACATAAAGCAGAGCCGCCTTCGACGTCACACCGCCGATCGCCACCGTCACTTCGTAGAGGCCGGGCGCCAGTTCGGACGGCACAACGACGTTGAGCTGGTACAGCCCCACGCTGAAGGGCGTCAAGCCGCTGAAGCGGACCTCGGCCCGCCGGCCCCCGATCGTGACCTCGGGCGGGGCCAGCGTCCGCGCCAGCGGGCTGGCCGGCGTGATCTCGCCCGTGGGCGGGGGGTTGTCGACCGGGCCGAGGCCGTTCGCGAACAGTTGCACGATCCGGCCGCGGCCGGCGCGGTTGGCCGAGCTGATCACCTGAAAGTTGTCGTCCAGCGCGGCGGCCACGACACGGCCGCTGCCCGCCGGATCGGCGATCTGGAAGAAGCCCGGCGCGTAATCATTCAGCGGAAGCGTGTAGAGGGGGCTTTCGGTCACCGGCCCGACGCTTACTTTGAGCTGGACCGAGTTGAGCCCGCGCAGCTCCCACGGCACCTGAACGTTGATTTGCCCTTCGCTGACGAAATGGAGCCGGCCGGGCAAGCTGAGCTTGCGATCGGCAACGTCGAAGCTGACGCTGACGCCGGCGAGCGACAGCGGCAGGTACGGTGTCGAGAACACGCGGAAGGCCTCGCTCAGATTCCGCCCGAAGATCGAGATGTAGGAGCCGGGCGCCAGTCCACGGCCGATGTCGCCGCTGGCGGCGTTGACCACGCCGTTCTGGAAGATCGCGGGCCGCAGGCGCACCCGTCCGGGGAACACAACCGCGAGATTGGGGCCTTGGAGCAGTTCCGCGCTGAAAGACCACTCGCCGGGGATCACCGGCGCGACCGCGCGGGCGAAGGCGATTCCCAGTTCGTCGGTGACTTCGCTCGCCCTCAGAATGCCGGCCGCCGGCCGGAAGCGGACGGGGACGTTCGGGACGGGGATGCCGAACCGGTCGACGACTTTGAGCAGCAGATCGCCCATCTCCTCGCCGGCGTTGGCCAAAAAGTCGAACCCGCCGATCGGCAGGAGATTGAACGGCACGCCGTCGCCGCGCAGGTAGAGATACGGCACGCGCAGAGGCGAGCCTTCTCCGCTGATTACCACGAACCCGGAGTAAGCGCCCGGCGGCGGCTCGGAGGTCACGCGCACGGTGATCTGATCGGAAGCCCCGGCCGGGAGCGCCAGCGAAGCCGCGCTCAGGGCCAGGCGTGAGTCGGGCGGTTCGACGCGGATCGAAAGCGTCACAGGCGCAGCGCCGCGGTTGCGCAGGCGCAGGCCGCGCGAGGGCAAGTTCGCCGCGCTCACAACTCCGAAGGACAGCGTCGCCGGCTCGGCGGTCACCGTCACGCGGACGGCTTGCGCCGCATCGAGTTTGCCCGCGCCCACGCTCCTCGTGTCCACGCCGGTCCGGTTGCCGTCCTCGTCGAAGTCGGCCAGGTTCCCTCCCGCCGTGTTCACCACCGCTGACTTGAGTTCCGCCGGAGAGAAGGCAGGGTTGCGCTGCTTGACGAGCGCCGCGGCGCCGGCCACCATCGGCGCGGCGAAGCTGGTGCCCTGGGCGGCGGTGTAGCCGTCCGGGCTCCACATGTCGCCGTTGGGATCGTAGGACTGCGTGGCCATGTACAGGTCCGTGCCGACGGCCACCAGCTCGGGCTTGATGTGGTGTTCGCCGATCCCAGGACCGCGCGAGGAGAAATAGGCTACCGTGTCGGCCTCGGCCTCCATTTCCTCCAGCTTCGGATCGAGCGACCAGGGGCGCTCCGGATTCGAACGGAGAAACGCCCGCACCGCCTGGCCGTCCTCGCCGGTGATCATGGCGGCGGGAATGCCGGTGCCGGCCAGGCCCGTCATCGGAAAGAGAAAATTCGAGCCGGTCCGGATCACCACGACGGCGACGGCGCCCGCCCGCTGCGCATTGTTGATCTTGGTGGCGAAGGCGCACTCGCCCTGCTCGACGAGCGCGATGGCGCCGGCGAGCGTGCCGCTGCCCAAGGGCAGGCAGGCCAGGCCGTTCGGTTCGCTCGCGGCGACGTCCTTGAGCGGGGCCGTCAGCGGCTGAGCGGGCCGCGGACCGTCGCCGAACATCACCGGAATGCGGCGCAGGGCTTCGGGGACGTCTTCGCCGCCGGCTCGCAGGGTGGGAAACAGCACGTGCGAGTTGGCCGTCGCGCCCACGGTAATGGCCGAGGGCGCCGTGCCCGGGCTGTGAATCGAGTTGAAGGCGGGAAAGCGCACGGCCAGATCCCCGTCGTTGCCGGCCGAGATGACCACGGTGAGGCCGGCCGCTACGGCATTCTCGACCGCCGCCGCGCGGACGTCGCAGGGCTCGGACCCTTCGAGGTTGCACGTCGCGCCGCGATCGTTCGGGCCCCACTCGGCGGGCTGGCCTTCGGCGAGCACGGCGATGTCCATGCCGTCCTGAATCGCGTCTTCGAGCGCCTGGAGGATCACGTCGTCGAAGGTGACGTCGTTGACGCCCGGCGAGCCGAAGATCTTATAGTTGCCGAGAAACGCTTTCGGAGCCACGCCGGACACGGTCGCCGAAGGTCCCTGCGTCTCGACTCCCGCGGCGACCATGGCTGCCGCCGTGCCGTGGCCGACGCGGTCGCGCGGCGAGAGGTCGTCCGGACGGGAGAATTCGGGCAGGTCGGCCAGCACGAGCATGTGAACATAGCTGCGCGCGGCGATGATCTTGGCGTTCGTGAAGGCGCAATGGGCGGGCTCGCAGCGCGGGTAGCCCGCCGGCGGGCGCAACGAAGGGTCTTGAAAGGCCGGATGAGTGTGGTCGATGCCGGTATCGAGAATGGCGATCTTGACGCCGGACCCGGCGTTGCTCATGCCTCCCACCAGCGGCCAGGCGGAGCGGGCGTTCACCAGATCGAGCGCGCGGTTCATGTGGCGGCGCCAGGGGCGCATACGCACTACCCGCGCGACACCGGGCAAAGCGGCCAGGTCCGATTCTTTGGCGCCCGGCGCGGCGACGTAGACCGCGTTCAGCACGATCTGCGTGGCGCCGACGACGCCGATGCCCTTCTCGGACAGCGCGGTCCGCAACGCTTGCTGCCCGGCTTCGATCCGAGCCCGGTCGGCCGCCGCGGCCAAGCGGCGTCCGTCCGGCGCCCGGGCGAGTTTGCCGGCAAGCGGAGGTTGCTCGAGAATGAGTGCGAAGCGGTCGAGCCGGCCCTGGGCCGCGGCGGGGCCTGCGCTGGCCAGAAGAGCCGCAAGAACGGCGAGAAGCAAGAGGAACCGGGGCGGGCGTCTCACGCTCCATAGGGACGGCCGTCGGGCGCTTCGCGTTACCGGCGATGCTATGATGGCGGATGCTACGAGGAGGGGCAGCATCATGCGATTCCTGATCAAGTTGCATCTGAACACACAAGCCGCCAACGAGGCGGCGCGCCGGGGTACGCTGGGCGGCACGATCCAGTCGATCCTCGACGATCTGAAACCGGAGGCGGCTTATTTCGGCGAAGAGGAAGGCGAGCGAACCTCCTTCCTGGTGGTCAACCTGGCGGACGCCTCCGAGCTTCCGGGCGTCGCCGAACCGTGGTTTCTGGCGTTCAACGCCCGCATCAAGGTCCATTTGGTGATGACCGCGGAGGATCTGGCCAAGGCCGGTTCCGGTATCGCGGCGGCGGTCAAGAAGTACGGTTAGGCCCGGCCGCTGCCGCTCTGACGACCAGCAGCGTCAGATCGTCGTCCAGGGGGCGGGGGCCGATGAAGTCGCGCACACGCTCCAGAACTGCGTCGCGCACCTCGGCGGCGGGCCGGCCCCGGTGCCCGCGGATGAGCTCGGCCAGGCGGCTCTCGCCGAACTCCTCGCCGTCGCCGTTGGTGGCTTCGACTAGGCCGTCGGAGAAGATCACGAGCGTGTCGCCCGGAGCGAAGCCCGTGACGCCCTCGCGATACGGGGCGCCGGGGATCACGCCGAGCACCGGGCCGCCGGTTTCGAGACGCTCCAGGCTTGTCAGGCCCGAGTCGCCGCCGCGCGCCAGCATCGGCGGCAGATGCCCCGCATTGACGTAGTGCAGTTGCGCCGCCGCGGGATCGTAGTAGCACCAGAAGAGGCTGGCGAAGCGCTCCACCGAGGTTCGCGAACACAGGAGCTGGTTCAAGCGGCGGCAGGCCTCCCCGAGCGTGTGCCGGTCGCCGGTGACGGCCGACGAACGGACGGCGCCATGTAACAGAAACATCAGCAGCGCCGCCGGCACGCCCTTGCCCGAGACGTCGCCGAGGATGACGGCCACGCGGCCGCCGTCGGCGGGGAAGATGTCGTAAAAGTCGCCGCCGACCTGCCAGGCGGGCTCGCAGACGGCAGCGAAATCGACGTCGCCGCAAGCCGGGCAACCGGAGGGCAGCAGATCCTGCTGCACCCGGCGCGCCAGCGCCACCTGCTGCTCGATCTGCTTGCCGCGCACGTAATGGTTCAGTCGGAGCCCGAGCACGGCCATAGAGGCCAAGAGCGCAATTGCGGCCGAGACGCTGACCACTAGGTTCCGGCGCAACTGCGAGAAACTGGGGCCCGCGCTCTCATAGGGCACGGCGATTTCGATGGCGGCGTAGCGCGGCGGGCGCGCCGCCGGTTCGGCGCCAGGGCCGAACAGGTCGCCGGGTGCGCCCTCCGGCCGCCGCAAGCGGAACCGGGGCCGGAAGGGAAACAGCGCCACGAGCACTTTGCCCGACTGCGTGCTCCGCTCTTCGAAAACCCGCGCCGTCGGATCGGCCAGCGCCCCGACGCGCTCGATGGGGAGAGGCTTGCCGGCGGCTCCGCCGCTCTCGATAAGCACTTCCCCCTTCATGCCGAGCACGCGCACCCAGGCGATGTTGCGCTCCTCCTCGCGCACCTCGTCGATGATCTGAGCCAGTTGCTCAACCTGGCGGGCGTCAGCCCGGAAGGCCTGGCGCGCCAGGGACGCCGCGTGCCGCGCCGCCTGCCGCCACAGGTCGTCTTCGACGAGACGCTGCGCCACGAAGCGGTAGGTCCGCACCGACTGCACCAGCAGCAGCACGCCGAGCGCCGCGCCGACGACGATCAGCGCCCGGAAGAGCATGTATCGGGGCGCTCTGGTCTGGTCCATAAATCCCTGGGGAGATTCTACCGCCGCCGGCCGCCGAACAGCCGCCCGCCGCCTAAAGCATCCCCACGACGGCGTTGGCCAGAACGGCGCCCATCGCGATCGGGATCAGGTATTTCCAGCCGATGTTCATCAACTGGTCGTAGCGAAACCGGGGGAAGGTGCCGCGGATCCAGATCATCAGATAAACGATCACGCCGACCTTCACCGAGAACCAGAAGAGGCCGATCACGGCCCGGTTCGCCGCGGGGATCAGGAAGACGAGACTCGTCAGAACCAGCGCCGCGGCGATCACCGCCAGGAAGAGGGCGCGCCCGCGGCTGAATTTCCACAGCCGCCGGGTCAGGTAGAAACTGCCCGCGCCTGCGGCGAGGAACAACGCCACGGGCAAGCCGACGTTCAGCGGCCACTCCAGCCAGCCGACGTTCGGGAAGGGGCGCAGCCAGCCGCCCCAGAACAGCGTGACGCCGGCGCCGCCGATCACGAAAATGCTGGCGTATTCGGCCAGGAAGTACAGGGCCCAGCGAAAGCCGCTGTATTCGGTCATGAAGCCGGCCACCAGCTCGGATTCGGCTTCGGGCAGATCGAACGGCAGGCGGTTGGTCTCGGCGATCGCCGCGATCAGGAAGACCATGAACGGAACGATCATCAGGCCGTAGTTATCGAAGACGAACCAGACCTGGCGCTGGTACTGCTGTTCGACCATCTTCACCATGCTCAACGTGCCCGAGGCCATGACGCCGCACACCAGCGACAGGCCGAGCGCCACCTCGTAGCTGACCAGCTGGGCCGAGCTCCGCAGCGCGCCGAGCAGCGGGTAGTGGCTGTTGGAGGCCCAGCCCCCGATGATGATGCCGAGCACGCCCACCGCCGACATTGCCGTGATCACCAGCAGGCCGACGTTGACGTCGGTGACCACGATCCGCTCGCTGAAGGGCAACACGGCAAAGGCCGTCAGAGCGGTGAAGGCGGGAATCACAGGCGCCATCCAGAACAGCAGCTTGTCGGCTGCGGCCGGGATGATGTCCTCTTTGGCGAGCAGCTTGACGGCGTCGGCGATCGGCTGGAGGATGCCGTGGGGGCCGACGCGCATCGGCCCGAGGCGAACCTGGATGTCCGCCAAGACCTTCCGCTCCAGCAGCACGATATAGCCGGCCAGCAGGGGAAACACGGAGACCACGACGAGCGTGATCACGGCCGGCACGAACAGGGGATGCTCGAGGATCGTCTCCATAGCGCTACCGGATCAAAGAAGTCTGAGCCAGGCGGAGGAACGGCTCGGGGTAGACGCCGATCGCCAGCGTCAGCACGCCCGTGACGGCCAGCGCCACGCGTAGCCCGGCCGTCGAAGCCAGCGGCGGCGCCTCGGCCGCTTCGCTGATGAAAATGCTGCGCACAATGCGGAAATAGTAGTAGATGGCCACGGCCACGTACAAAGCCCCCAGTGCCGCCAGGACGTAGTGTCCCGTTTCGATCAAGGCCAGAAAGATGTAGTACTTGCCGATGAAACCCGCCGTCGGCGGGATCCCGGCGAGCGAGAGCAGAAAGATCAGCATCAACACGGCGTAGCCGGGGCTACGGTGCATGAGGCCGGCCATGTCGTCGATGTCTTCGCCGATGAGCTCCTTGCGCCGCAGCGCCACCACGACAAGGAAAGCGCCCAGCGTCATGAAGGCGTAAACCAGGATGTAGACGGCCATCCCCTGGATGCCCGTCTCGTTGCCCGCCACCAGGCCGAGCAGGATATAGCCGGCGTGCGAGATCGAGCTGTAGGCGAGGAGCCGCTTGACGTTGTTCTGCGTGATCGCCGCGATGTTGCCCACGGTCATGCTGAGCACGGCCACGGCGATCATCAGCGGCTCCCAACAAGCGCGCACCGTCTCCAGGGGCCCGAGAAAGATCCGCATCAGGAAGGCGAAGGAGGCGGCCTTCGAGCCCACCGCCAGAAAGGCGGTCACCGTGGTCGGAGCGCCCTCGTAGGCGTCGGGCGCCCACATGTGGAAAGGCGCCGCCGAAACCTTGAACAGGATGCCGACGGCGGTAGTGGCCATAGCCAGAAATACGACCGGATCCCAGGGGTCCCGCGATGCAATGGCGGCGGCCACCTCGCCGAGCTTGGTCGAACCGGCCAGGCCGTACATGACCGAAAAGCCGTAGGCCATCATTCCAGTCGAGAAGGCCCCGAGCAGCAGATACTTCATCGCCGCTTCGTTCGAGCGGCGGCGCTCGCGCAAGAAGCCCACCATCACGTAAAAGCACAGGGCCATGAACTCGAGCGAGATGAACAGCGTGATCAGATCCGTGCCCGTCGCCAGAAAGTACATGCCGCACTGGGCGAGCAGGATCAGGCCGTAGTATTCGCCGTGGTGCTCGCCTTCGATCTCCAGGTATCGGTAGGAGACGATGGCCACCAACAGCGACGCCGCCACGAAGATCCAGTTGAAGAACAGCGCGAAGGCGTCCACGGTGAGCGTTCCCTGGAATGCGGTGATCTCCGGCAGGCGCTCGGCGGCGAGGAAGGAGTACTGCCGCCACAGTCCCGCTGCGGTGAAGATCTCGCCGGCGATCAGGAACAGCAGGAGGCGCTTGCGCTGGCGGGGTTCGGGAAAGATCAGAAAGTCGAACAGCAGGACCGCGCAGCCGAACAGCGCCAGCATGATGGCCGGAACGAGGACGAAGTGATCCGTGCTGGTGTAGAACTGGCTCATCGCAGGCTTGCCTCCGCCGGAGCGGGCCGCGTCTCGACGGCCGCTTGCGCCGCAAAGTAGCCCGGCCGCACCCGTTCGACGAGCTGGGCCACCGGCTTCTCCAGGATTTCAAAGTACGGCTTCGGGTACACGCCGATCCACAGCGCCCAGGCCATGAACGGCAGAAAGACCGCCCACTCGCGCAGGTTCAGGTCGGGCAGGCGGAGGTTCTTCGGATTGGTGATCTGGCCGAGCATCGTCCGCTGGTAGAGCCAGAGCAGGTAGGCGGCGCCGAGGATGACGCCGGTGACGGCTAGAGCGGCCCAGCTCCGGTCGGCCTCGAATGCGCCTTGCAGGATAGTGAATTCGCCGACGAAGCCGTTGAGCAGCGGCAGGCCGGCCGAGCTCAGCATGGCGAAGGCGAAGACGAAGGAAAAGTTCGGCATCACGTGCGCCAGCCCGCCGTATTCTCCGATCAGGCGCGTGTGGCGCCGCTCGTAGGCCACTCCGACGATCAAAAACAGCATCCCGGTCGAGATGCCGTGATTGATCTGCTGGATGACGCTGCCGGCGATGCCGTTCGGATTGAGGGCGAAGATGCCGAGCGTGCAGAAGCCGAGATGGCTCACCGAGGAATACGCCACCAGCTTCTTCCAGTCGTCCTGCATCAGGCTGACGAGTGCGCCGTAGATGATGGCGACGATCGACAGCGCGGCCATCACCTGCACGATCCACGGGTCGATCGAGGCCTTCGGCAGCAGCGGCAGCGAGAAGCGCAGAAAGCCGTAGGTGCCCATCTTGAGCAGGATCGCGGCCAGGATCACCGAGCCGGCCGTCGGCGCCTCTACGTGGGCGTCCGGCAGCCAGGTGTGGAACGGGAACATCGGCACCTTGATGGCGAAGCCGATGAAGAAGGCCCAGAAGACCCACCGCTCGAGCGCCAGCGGCATGTCGAGCCGGAGCAGCTCGGAGATCTCGAAGGTATAGAAGCCGAACTGCTCGAAATGCTGGAAGTAGAGCGTCAGGATGCCGAGCAGCATCAGGACGCTGCCGGCCAGCGTGTAGAGGAAGAACTTGATCGCCGCGTAGAGCTTGCGCGGCCCGCCCCAGACGCCGAT
>JBBIMZ010000008.1:0-18633 GCA_037444135.1 Solibacteraceae bacterium | reverse complement strand
ACAATGTGCGGCAACGCTGGCTGGCCGGGGATCCGGAGGTCGTGGAGGCGATGAAGATCTGGGCCTCCTACGCCGAGCGGGGCCGCCAGGCGCTGCTCGAGCGCGATGTGGCGACGCTGAACCGGCTCATCGACGCCAACTTCGATCTGCGGGCGCGGATCTACAAACTGGACCGGGGAAATCTGGACATGGTGGCGGCGGCGCGGAGGGTGGGCGCGACGGCGAATTTCGCCGGCTCGGGGGGCGCCATCGTGGGCACCTACGAGGACGAGGCGATGTACGAGCGGCTGGTTGAGGCGATGCGGCCGCTTCAGGTGGGCATCGTCAAGCCGGAGGTGGCGCCGCGGGCGCGGGCGACCGGGGGCCAGACGGGGTGATATGCTGGCTTGAGTCCCTAAGGACGGCTCGCCGCGCTTCCGATGGAAGCGGTTGAGATGCGACCGATCGGCACGTTCTTCGTCAAACCGAAGCTGCCGCCGCCGCTCGAGCGGCTGCGGGCGCTCGCCTACAACCTCCGCTGGACCTGGAGCCACGACACGATCCAGCTGTTCCGCCGCCTGGACGCCGATCTGTGGGAGCTCTGCGGCCACAATCCGGTCAAGATGCTCGGGCTGATCAGCCAGGAGCGGCTGGAGCTGGCGGCGGCCGATGATGCGTTTCTGGCGCACCTGGAGCGCGCCGCGCGCGAGCTGGAGGAGTATCTGGCGGCGGGCGCGAGCTGGTTCCGGCGCAACTACGGGCGCGCCGGGCAGCCTCTGGTGGCTTACTTTTCGGCCGAGTTCGGCCTGACCGAATCGCTGTCGATTTTCGCGGGCGGCCTCGGCATTCTCGCCGGCGATCATCTCAAGTCGAGCAGCGATCTGGGCGTGCCGCTGGTGGGCGTCGGGCTGCTGTACCAGCAGGGCTATTTCCGGCAGCAACTGGACACGGCGGGCTGGCAGAAGGAGATTTACGAAGACAACGACTTTGCGACGCTGCCGATGACGCTCGAGCGGGGCGCCGACGGCGCTCCGCTGACGGTGTCGGTGAGCTTTCCGGGGCGCCAGGTGCACGCGCAAGTCTGGCGGATCCAGGTCGGGCGCGTTCCCCTGTATTTGCTCGACACCAACATCGGCGCCAACCCGGAGGTGGCCGACCGCGATGTAACCGATCAGCTCTACGGCGGCGACGCCGAAATGCGGCTGAAGCAGGAGATCGTCTTGGGAATCGGAGGCTACCGGGCGCTCGAGGCGCTCGGGCTGGCGCCGACGGTTTTTCACATGAACGAAGGCCATTCGGCCTTTCTGGCGATCGAGCATATCCGGCGCCTGATGGCGCGCCACGGGCTGAACTTTCACGAGGCGCGGGAGCTGGCCCAAGCCAGCCTGATTTTCACGACGCACACGCCCGTGCCGGCCGGGCACGATTACTTTTCGCCGGAGCTGATGCGGGCGTATTTTTCCGAATACGCCGCGCAGCTCGGCATCTCCTGGACCGAGTTTCTGCGGCTGGGCTACAGCCAGCCCGCGCACGCGCACGAAGCCTTCTGCATGACCGCGCTCGCCCTCCAGTTGTCGGCCGCGGCGAACGGGGTGAGCCGGCTGCACGGCCGGACGACGCGACGCATGTGGCGGACGCTGTGGCCGGGGATCCCCGACGACGAGATTCCGATCGGTCATGTCACCAACGGGGTGCATTTCCGGTCCTGGATCTCTCACGAGATGGACGAGCTGTACGACCGCTACCTGGGACCGCGCTGGCGCGACGAACCGGCCGACGAGAAGGTGTGGCGCAAGGCGGAGTCGATCCCGGACGAGGAGCTCTGGCGGACGCACGAGCGGCGGCGCGAGCGTCTGGTGGCCTTCGCGCGCCGGCACCTGATGGCCGACCTGCGGCGGAGAGGGGTGCCGGAGGCCGAGCTGGAAGCGGCGCGCGAGGTGCTCGACTCGCGCGCGCTCACCATCGGCTTTGCGCGGCGCTTTGCCGGCTACAAGCGAGCGACGCTGATTTTCAAGGATCCCGCGAGGCTGGCGCGCCTCCTGAACGATCCCGAACGGCCGGTGCAGATCATCCTGGCCGGCAAAGCGCATCCGCGGGACGCCGAAGGGAAGGCTCTCATTCACGAGATCACAACGCTGATCCGCCGCCCGGAGTTTCGCGACCGGATCGTCTTTCTCGAAGACTATGACATGGAAGTGGCCCGCTATCTGGTGCAGGGCTCCGACGTCTGGCTGAGCACGCCTCGCCGCCCGCTCGAGGCCTGCGGCACGAGCGGCATGAAGGCGGCCGCCAACGGGGTTTTGAATCTGAGCACGCTCGACGGCTGGTGGGACGAAGCCTGGCGGAGCTCCGGCGATGGGGCGCCGTTCGTGGGCTGGGCGATCGGGCGGGGCGAGACCTACGAATCCGACCAGGCGCAGGACGAGGCCGAAGCGCGCGCCCTGTACGAGACGCTGGAGCGCGACGTGATTCCGACGTTTTACGATCGCGGCGCTCACGGCCTGCCCCGGCGCTGGATCGCGCGTATGAAGTCGGCCATCGCCGATCTGTGTCACACCTACAACACGCACCGCATGGTGCGCGAATACACGGAGCGCTTCTACTTGGTGGCGCACGCCAAGCGCGCCCTGCTGGCGGCCGAAGGCGCCGTCCGCGCCCGGGAACTGGCCGCCTGGCGCCAGCGGATTCAGACGCTGTGGCCGCTGGTGCACATCGAAGAGGTGGTCTCCACGATGCCGCAGCAGATCGAAGTGGGCGACTGCCTTCAGGTGCGCGCGAGGGTGGCGCTCGGGGAGTTGTCGCCGGAGGAGGTGACTGTCGAGCTATACTGCGGCCGCATCGACGCCCGCGGAGAATTCCTCGACCCGGTGGCGGTGCCCATGCAGCCGGGCGGAAAAGAAGGGGATGCGTATGTTTATAGGGCGTCTCACGGGCCGTGCACCTCAAGCGGCGTGGTCGGCTACACGGTTCGCGTCCTTCCCAACCATCCGGATCTGGCCGGCCCCTTCCTGCCGGGTTACGTGACGTGGGCCGGCCCGTGACGTCACCGGCACCCGGCGGCTCCGCGCTGACTCGACGAACCGTTGTTGCGGCCGCACTGGCTTGTTCGGCGCGGGCGGCCGAGCTAAAGCCGGAGACCGTGGCTGCGTTCGAACGCTATGTAGCCGAGGCCGAACGGCGCATCGACGAGCGCGCCGAGGCGCCGAAGCATTTCCTCTGGGTCGAGGAGACCGCCGAGCGAAGGGCCGCAGGGCGCCGCGCTCCCGTGGTGGCGCGGCCCGCGGGCGGCGGGCTTGCCGAGATCCCCGGCGGGCTCATCCATCACTGGATCGGGGCGGTGTTTGTTCCGGGCGTCTCGGCGGCGCGAGCGCTCGGGCTGCTCGAAGACTATGACCGCCACGCGCTCGTCTACGCCCCGGAAGTGGCCGCATCGAAGCTGCTCGGCCGGCAGGGAAACGACTTCCGCGTCTACTACCGCCTGCTCAAGAAGAAGATCGTCAGCGTGGCGCTCGACACCGAGCATGAGGTGCGCTACCGGCAGCTGGATGAGGCGCGCTGGCAGAGCCGCTCGACGGCGACGCGGATCGTCGAGGTGGAGAACGCCGGCGGGGCGGAGGAGCGCCGGCTGCCGCCCGGCCGGGACAGCGGCTTTCTCTGGCGGCTGAATTCCTACTGGCGCCTGGCCGAGCGCGGCGGCGGCGTCTGGCTCGAATGCGAGGCGATTTCGCTGACGCGGGATGTTCCGGCGGGACTGGGCTGGCTGGTGAAGCCCGTCATCCAAGAGCTGCCGCGCGAATCGCTGGCGGCGACGCTGCGCAACACCTACAAAGCCTTGGTCGAGTAAGGCTCACGAGGGCGCCTTCCCGTAGTCGCGGATTTTCAGCGGTTCTCCGCCGCGCAAGGCCGACTGGTGCGCCACGATGCCCGGCAGCGTATAGGCGATCGCTTCCCAGATATTCACCGCCGGGTGGCGGTCCTCCACGATGGCGCGCACGAATTCATGGGTGAGGAAGGTGTGGGAATTGCCGTGGCCGGTTTTGACGCGCATCGGTTCGGGAAGCCGCTCGAGGTGGTCGGGCTGGCGGAAGGCTTCGATCGAGACCTCGCCTTCCGGATAACCGTTGGCATCGAGCACGGTGCGGCCTTCTTTGCTGATGCGAATGACCGTATTGGGGCTGCCCTCGGGGCGCTCCATCAGGTAGGAGAGCCGGTCTCCGTAGAACTGGGCGCGCTCGGTGCCGCCGGCGGCCACGTGCCAGAAGACGGAGATGCGGCAGGCGTGGCCGCCGGAGGTTTTGAAAAAGCCGGTGGTGTTCCAGAACGGGTTCTGATACGGGTTGGTCTGGAGGATCTCGTGGCCGTCGCCCCAGCCGACGGCCTGCACCTCGACCAGCCGCTCGCCCGTCACCGGCACAACCATTCCGGTCGAATGGGTCGGGTAGAGCATCGGGGGGAAGCCGTAGCGCCAGGTGGGAAGGCCGCGGTCGTCGTACATCAGCGACAGCAGGCCTTCGTGATGGTACTCGGCTTCCGCGTAGAAGATCGTGCCGAAGCGCCCCTCGCGGGCCCAATCGCCGCACGTGATGATTTCGGGCCGGTAGTAGCTGGTCTCGGCCATCATGTACCTGAGGCCGGTCTGCTTTACGGTTTCGAGGATGCGCTCGAGCTCTTCAACCGACAGGCCGGCGGGCACGGCGCTGATGACGTGCTTGCCTGCCCGGAGCGCCTCCAGCGTCATCCAGGCGTGGAGCGGGGCGGGCGTGAAGACGCCCACGGCGTTCAGGCCGGGGTGCTTGAGCATCTCCCGGAAGTTCTTATAGGTGTTAGGACAGCGGTAGACCTGCGAAAGACGCGCAAGCCGGTCGGGAGCGATGTCGCAGACGGCGGCGACTTCGCAGTCCGGATCGAGATGCCACTGAAAAGTGGCGCCGAAGCGGCCGCCGACGACGCCGATCCGGACAGGACGGGCGGCGCGCGGCGCCGAAGCCAACACCGCTCCTTCGATCCATTCGCGCCGGGTCATGGTGGTAACTAAGGTATCAAAGCAGGCCGGGAGGCCGCCGGCCGCCGAGGCCGAATTTGTCCTTCGGCTCGCCGTCCGCTTCAGCCCACTTCAGCCAGGGGGAGACCGAGCAACTTGGCTACCTTCCGCAACTGGCCCATGCGGTGGCCGACGCCCAGCGCGCAGTGGTGCGTGGGGCCTTCGGCGCACCAGCGGTTGACGAATTCGGCCGGCGGCAGAGAAAAGCGCAGGCGGGAATTCGTGTTGCCGATTTTGAGGATGGGGCCCGGGAGCGAGTGGCCTTCGGCGGCGATCAGCTTGAGTCCGCCCGCGGCCGTCTGGGTGAGCCCGAGAATAGTCACCGGCCCCGTGCGGACCTTGAACTCGACCGAGACGCCGTAGCCGCGCTTGCCGTGATACTGGCCGAGTCCGCGCAGGATGGGGCGCGCATCGCTGATGGCGATGTGGCCGGGCCCGTCGTGTCCCATCAGCAGAAACTCCTCGCGAAAATCCATGGCGTAGAACTCGGTGTAGGAACCGCCGGCGCCCAGCCGGTCCAGGATCATCATGGCGATGCAGTTTTTCAGGTCGCCTTCGCCGCTGGCGGGGATGCCGCGGGCCGTCAGCAGCGAATTGCCGAGGATCATGCCGGCGGCCAGCTGCTCGTAGCGGTTGCCGCCGAAGCCGCGGTAATAATAGGCGAGGCCGTCGAGCTTGAAGCGGGCAACCAGCCGGTCCAGCGACACGGCGACGCGAGCGGCCCAGAGCAGGTCCTCCTCGTCGACGCCGGCATCGAGCTCGAAGGTCCGGCGCGCCTCGGCCAGCTTCTGAGCGACGGCCTCGGCGTCGGGCGGCGGCAGGTGGAAGTCGAGATCGCACATTTCGAGCACCTCGATGTGTGCGCCGGTCTGCGCCTGCACGAGGGTGAAGTCCGAGTACATGTCGAGCATGCCGGGGTAGGTATGCCCCAGGAAGCCGATGCGGCTCCGGCGCACCGCGCGCACGGCGGCGGCCGCCCGGCACCAGTCTTCGATTTCGCGCCACGCCGCCGCGTCGCCGCCGAGCATCCCGGAAACCACGTGAAAGTCGATGCCGGCGCGCGCAAAGGCGTTGGCGATCTCCGGCACGCAGCACACTGAGCAGTTGGCCAGCCACTCGGCCGTATCGGCGCGCGGGTAATCGAGCGCCGGCGAGGGCTGGAGATTGAGCACGACGACGGGAACGCCGGCCTGCTGGACCACGGGCAGCACCTGAGAGCTGGTGGCGTAGGTGGCGGCATGACAGAAGAGGATGTCGGCCTCCTCGCGCCGGAACAGGCTTCCGGCGGCGCGCGCGGCTTCCACGGTATCGACCAAGCCCGCCGACACGACCTCGGCGAAGCGCCCGATCCGCTCCTCGATCTGCCGCTGGTAAGAGCACAAGCGCTCCCGCAATCCGCGGAACTGGGACCAGTAGGCTTCGAGCCCGATGGCGAACACTCCGGCTTTGGCGCGAACCGTCATGCTAACACTCTACTGCGGCGCCTCAGGCGACGCGCTCGGCCGGGTCGATGCGCAGCCAGAGCAACGCGCCGATGAAGTAGGTGAGAGCGGCGACGGCGAGCATGGAGTGGAAGGACCCGAAGGACGCCGCCAGCCGGGGCGCCGCCGTGGCCGAGAGCATCGCCGAGAGGCTGGAGGCCATATTCATGAATCCGGCGGTGGCGCCGCCGAGGCGCCCGCCGACCTCGACGACGGTGGCCCAGGAGACCGGCAACGAGAAGTCGTGCGCGCCCTGAGCCAGCGCCAGGCAGAGGACGGCCGCCAGGGGATCGCGGGCCGCAGCCGCCAGGGCGAATCCGCCGGCGGCCAGGGCGAAGGCGGCGATGCCGATCGAGCGGCGCGCCCAGCGCAGGTTGCCCGTGCGTTTCACCAGCCAGTCCGAGAGCACGCCGCCGAGCAGGCAGCCGGCCGCCCCGAAACCGAGCGGCAGCGTCGCGTAGACGCCCGAGCGCTCCAGGGTCAGGCCGTGATCTTCCATCAGGAAGGTGGGCAGCCAGGTGACGAAAAAGAAGAAGCCGAAGGCCGAACAGAAGTACATCCAGAACAGGGCCCAGAGGTTGGGGCTGGCCAGCATGCGCCGCCACGGGTGCTGCACGGCCGGCGCGGGCGCGGAGGCGTCCTGCCGGATCGCCTCGAGTTCGGCGGCGCCGACGGCGGGATGCTCGGCCGGATCGTCCCGGTACCAGGGCCAGAAGGCCGCGCACCAGACCAGGCCGGTGAGGCCGAAGACGGCGAAGGTCCACCGCCAGCCGATGTGCATGACGAGCCAGGCCGCCAGCGCCGGAGCGAGCGCTCCGCCGAGCCGCGCGCCCATCCACATGACGCCGTTGGCGCGGGCACGCTCCGCCCTGGGAAACCAGCGGTTGAGGGCGCGGGACAGGTTGGGAAAGGCCCCCGCCTCGGCCGCGCCGAAGAGGAAGCGCACCGCCAGGAGCGAGGCGTAGCTGCGCACCAGCCCCGTCAGGACCGTACACAGCGACCAGCAGGCGACGATGCGCGTGAGCACCCGGCGCTGGCCGGTACGGTCCCCCCACCAGCCGGCGGGAATCTCGAAGATGGCGTAAGCCAGCGCGAAGATGCTGAAGACGTAGCCCATCTCGATTCGGCTCAGCCCCAGTTCACTCGCCATCGCCGGCGCTGCGGCCGAGATGCACACGCGGTCCAGGTAAGTGATGAATGCCATCAGGAAGCCGAACAGGAGCAACCGGCGCCGGATCACGAATCCCCCGCCAAGGGCCTCGACTCAGGTGATCACATGTTTCAAGGCGGGGCCAAGATCCGGGAAGCTGAACTTGAATCCGGCCGCTTCGGCGGCTTTGGGCACCACCCGGTGGCTGGCCAGCAGCACGTCGCTCATTTCACCGAACAGGAGCCGCAGGCCGAACAAGGGAACGGGGAACAGGGCAGGGCGGCGCAGCACGCGCGAAAGAGTTCGGGTGAAGTCGGCGTTGCGCACCGGGTTGGGCGACACGGCGTTCACCACGCCGGCGAGCTCAGGCCTCTCGAGGGCAAACAGGATGAGATTGACGACGTCGTCCAGATGGATCCATGACATCCACTGGCGGCCGTCGCCCAGCCTCCCGCCCAGCCCCAGCTTGAACCAGGGCAGCATCAGCGCGAGCGCGCCGCCGGGGCCGAGCACCATGCCGAGCCGCAGGATCACGACGCGGACGCCGAGCTTTTCGGCCGCGCGGGCCTGCTCCTCCCAGCCGGCACAGACTTCGGCCAAAAAGCCCGTGCCGGGCGGGGCGCTTTCGGTCAAGATCTCGTCGCCGCGCGAACCGTAGTAATCGACGCCGGAGACCGACACGAGCACCGGCAGGGGCCGGCTCCGGCGGGCGATTCCTTCGACCAGGTGGCGCGTGCCGTCGATCCGGCTGGCGCGGATGCGCCGCTTGATTTCCGGCGTCCAGCGCTGGGCGATCGGTTCGCCGACCAGGTGCACCACCGCGTCGGCTTCCTCGAGGCCGGCGGGCGGCGGCGGACCGGCCGTGGCGTTCCAGATCGAGATGCCGACCTCGAGCGGCAAGGCAGTCTTGGGCGCGCGCGCCAGCAGGTGCACCTGATGGCCGCCGGCGAGCAGGCGGTCGACGAGCCGGCGTCCGATGAAACCCGTCCCCCCGGTGATGGTGACTCTCATGGCGCTACCCCTCTCGCCCGTCGCTTCATGGCCGTGCTTTATTGTATGCGACCAGGCGCGGAAGCGGGCGGGTCGAGCGGCCGGGCGGCAGCCGCCAGCGCCTCGATCCGGCGGCAGTAGGCTTCGACGCGGGTTTTGCGCTTCATACCCTCCAGCGTCAGATAGCGGACCGTGCCGAAGACCGGCCGCTCGCCCCACGGGCGGTCGTGCAGGCCGAAGCACCAGAGGATGTTGGCGTAGGTGTTCGGATCACGACCGTCGAGGGCATAGCGGTCGTGCAGGTAGATCATGGTTGCGAGCGCTTCGGCATGAGAGGCTGACCATTCGATGATCTTCTTGCCCCAGTACATCCGGTAGTAGCCGTGGATGGCGCCGGTGAGCAAGAGCTCGCGCTGGGTGGCGTTCCAAAGCGCATCGTGCGTCTCGGCGCGCTCGAACTGCTCGCGCGTGTAGAGCCAAGGGCGGCGGTCGCGATCGTGTTCGGCGAGCGTGCGGCGGGCCCAGCCGGGAAGGGCGTCCAGGCCTGCGTAGTCCTCCGTGTGGCGGGCGAAGTTGAAGGCCAGTTCTCGCCGCACGATGAGCTGCTCGAGGAACTCGTCGCAGGAGAAGCCGTGGGCGCGGGCATAATCGCGCGCGGCCAGCGCAATTTCGAGCGAGGCGATCTGGCCGAAGTGCAGGTACTGGCTGAGCCCTGAGGTCGCACGGGCGGCCGGCTCGTTGCGTTCCTGGGCGTAACGGCGCAAGTTGTGCCCGAGAAAGAATTCCAGCCGGTCGAGCGCCGCGCGGCGGCCGCCGCGAAACGTCGCCGAGGGCGGGACGGAGTGGTCGATTTCGCAGGAGGCGACCAGTCGGGCAATACCGGCTTCGGTCACTTCGGTGTGGTAAGGCGGGGGCGGCCGGCGCCAGGGCTGCTCCGGGCGAATTTCGGGCGCCGGGCGGAAGTGGTCTGCGAGAAGCCGGCGAATCTTCGGCCGGATGGTGTAGGCGGCGTATTCACGCTGGGGAAACAGATTCATGGGGACGATGCAGCTCGAATCGACGGCATAATAGGCCACGTCCAGCTTGCGGGGCACCGAGGCGTTGTGACGCCGCGCGACGAAGGTGGGGTAGTCGTCTGTGACCAAGGCCGCCGCGCGGGCCGCCAGGCGGTAGAGGATGTCGTTCGGATCGGTGCGGCGCCGGCGCAGGTAGAAGACGTAGCCGAGGCCGAGTTCGGCGCAGCGCCGGGCCGTTTCCGGCACGCCCTGGAGGATGAAGGTGTGGAGGCGGTCGCTCGCGTAAGGGTAATCGCAGGTGAGCCCCTCGTAGTAGAGAACCGGCAGGAGGAGGCGGTTGGCGAGCGAGACGGCGAAGGCGAGCGCGTGATTGGAGTCGACGCGGCGGTTCATCTGCGCCCAGTAGAGGACGTAGGCCGCGCCCGGGCGTTCGGGGGCGTCATTGAGCCGGCGGAGGCGTTCCTGCACAGTTGTGTTCGATGAAGCCGCCCGCGTCGCCGTTACAATGAGAGCATTCGCATCATGCGCGCCCTGAACCGGGCCAGACTGCTGTGGGCATACCTGCGGCGCCGGGAGACGGTGGACGGCCTGCCGGTCGAGTATATCGTGGAGACGACCGCCAAGTGCAATCTCTACTGTCCCATGTGCCCGCGGGAAACCTACGTCCAGCCCAAGGAGGACATGACCGATGAGATCTTCACGCGGCTGGTGGCGGAGGCGGCGCCGAGCGCCGAGCACATGATGCTGATCGGGCTGGGCGAGCCGCTGCTCGATCCGAAGATTTTCGACCGGATCGAGCATTGCGACCGGCATGGCATCTACACGCTGCTTTCCACCAACGGCACGCTGCTCGACGAAGAGGCGGCCCGGCGGTTGCTGGATTCGCCGCTCGAACACATCACGCTCAGCTTCGACGGAGCGAGCAAGGAATCGTTCGAGTACTACCGCAAGGGAGCGCGCTTTGAGAAGGTGCGGGACAATTTCATCCGGTTTGCGCGGATGAAGAAAGAGCGCGGCGCGCGGCTTCAGATCGTGGTGCAGATGGTGCTGCTCGAGCGCAACGCGGGCGAGGTGGACGAGTTCATTCGTTTCTGGAGCGCCGTGCCGGGAGTGGACCAGGTGCGGATCAAGCAGGACGAGACGGCGGTGCTGCAACCCGACGCCGGCCACGCGCCGGAGGACTGGAAACATCCGTGCCATTACCTGTGGCGCGGGCCCGTCTACGTCAAGTGGAACGGGGACGTCTACCCGTGCTGCCAGAGTTACGCCCTGGACGGCAAGCCGGTGGGGCGCGTCGGCGAGCGCCCGCTCAGCGAGATCTGGAACTCCGAACCGGTGCGCGCGATGCGGCGACTGCACGCGGCCGGGCGGGCCGGCGAGATCGACGTGTGCGCGCGTTGCGTGACGACGATTCCGCATCCGGCGCTGGTGGTGGGCAGCCTGGTCTTCCACGGGCGCGTCGTGCGGCGCCTGCTGCCGCTCATCGAGCGGCTGACCTACCGCGCCAAGCTGCCGAAACGCCTGTTGACGCCTCCGCGGCGCCTTAGCGGGCAGGCGCCATTGGTCGCGATAAGCCCGCCTGCGGAGAAGGGGCGGTAAGCGGATTCGGGAGGTTGCGCGCGGCGTAGTAGCCCGGCTGGACGCGCTCGACAACTTGCGCGACGGGACGGTCCAGGATTTCAAAGAAGGGCTTCGGGTAGAGGCCGATCCAGAAAGCCCAGGCGAGCAGCGGCGCAAAGTAGGCGATCTCGCGCAGGTTCAGATCGCGCAGATCACGATTCTTTTCGGTGATCTCGCCGAGCATGGTGCGCTGAAACAGCCAGATCAGGTAGGCGGCGCCGAGGGCGATGCCGGCCACGCAGGCGAACGCCCAGCCGAGGGAGACCTCGTAGACGCCGCGCAGGATGGTGATTTCGCCGATGAAGCCGTTGAGCGGCGGCATGCCCATCGAGCTCAAGGCGGTGATGAGGAAAACGATAGTGAACACCGGCATGACGCGCAGCAGGCCGCTGTAGTCGGCGATCATGCGCGTGTGCCGGCGCTCGTAGACGACCCCGACGATCAAAAAGAGCATTCCGGTCGAGATGCCGTGGTTGATCTGCTGGAGGATCGAGCCGGCCAGCCCGGCCGGGGTCAAAGCGATGATGCCGAGCGTGCAAAAGCCCATGTGGCTGACCGACGAGTAGGCCACCAGCTTCTTCCAGTCCTTCTGCATCAGGCACACCAGCGCGCCGTAGACGATGGCGACGATCGACAGCGCCGCGACGATTTGAATGACGCGCGGGTCCTTGGCCGCCTCGGGCAGCAGCGGCAGCGAGAAGCGGATGAAGCCGTAGGTGCCCATCTTCAGCAGGATGCTGGCCAGGATGACCGAGCCGGCCGTGGGCGCCTCCGTGTGGGCGTCGGGAAGCCAGGTGTGGAAGGGGAACATGGGCACCTTGACGGCGAAGCCGACAAACAGCGCCCAGAAGATCCACCACTGGGCGGCCGGCGCCAGCTCGGTCTTCATCAGCTCCTGGATGTCGAAGGTGAGGACCTGGAACTGCTGGTAGTGCAGATAATAGAGCGCCAGGATGCCGAGCAGCATTAGGACGGAGCCGAACAGCGTGTAGATGACGAACTTGATGGCCGAGTAGACGCGCCGCGGCCCGCCCCAGATGGCGATGATGAAGTACATCGGGACGAGCACGAGCTCCCAGAAGACGAAGAACAGGAAGAAGTCGAGCGCCATGAAGACGCCGAGGCAGGCCACCTGGAGCAGGAGGAAGTAGGCGTAATACTCCTTGAGCCGTTCGGTGATCGCGCTCCAGCTCGACAGGATCGACAGAAAGCCGAGCAGCGCCGTCAGGACCACCAGCAGCAGGCCGAAGCCGTCGATGCCGAGGTGGTAGGAGGCGCCGATCGACGGGATCCAGTCGTGCTTTTCGACGAACTGGAAGTCCCGCGTGCGGTCGAAGAGGAACACCAGAGGCAGCGAGACCAGGAAGCCGACGAAGGAGGCGACGTTGGCCCAGATCTTGATGGCGCGCTCTTTCGAGGACGGGATGAGCAGCAGAACGATCAGTCCTGCCAGGGGGGTCCACAGGACGATCGACAGCAGGTGGTCCATAAGGCTCCGGTAGAATCCCTCATCTTATCGGGAGCGCCTGGGGAGGGGCAAGCCGCTCAGGCGGTTCGGATCAGCACGATGAGCGTCAGGCTGTAGAGCAGGCTCACCGCCAGCAGAAGCGTGCCGCTCCGGCGCAGCCGCTTGAGCTTGAACCAGAGATAGATGCCGGTGGCGCTGAGCAGGATCAGCGCGGCCGAGACGAGCGCCACGAAGACGCCCCAAGCCCGGAGCAGCGGGCTCTCGTGCCACAAGCCGGCGGGGTGGTGGATGCGGTTGAGCGCGCCGAGGAGGCCGGCGTCCTGGGTGCCGATGTGCGCCTCACCCCGGGCGCGCGAATAGGTGACCTGGTGCACGAGTCCCATGCGTTCGACGCGGAAGCGGAAGCCGGCCTCGGTGGCCGCCACGCCGCGGAGAATGCCGCGCACGGCGCCGCGGTCCATCAGCTGGCGGGCGACCGCGCGGGCGTCGCCGCCGGCCTGTCCGTCGACGAGGACCGTGACTTCGCTGATCTTAGGGCGGAGATTGAAGTGCGCCATCTGGAAAGCGCTCACGCCGTACATAAGGAGAAAGGCGCAGCAGAAAGCGCCGAGGCTCAAATGGGTTGCGCGCAGCCAGCGATACACGGGTCACCTCGAGAGCCAGTAGAGCGCCAGGAACGAGCCGGTTCCGGCGACGAAGCTCAGGCGCGCCAGCAGGTGCCGGGGGCGGGAGCTCAGCCACAGGTAGACGCCGCTCAGACTCATCAGGATGAGGGCGAAGATGGCGAACTCGTTGTAGGCCACCCAGGCGCGCATGCGCCAGTCCACGGGCAGATCGCGCAGCGTGCCGGCGTGCAGGTTGTTGAGAAACGCGGGCCAGGGGGCGCGCTCGCGGACCAAGCGGAGCCGGCCCTCGCGCTCGAGCACGGTGACGCGCGCCGGGCCGTTGGGGGTGTAGAAGCCGATGGTGAGATTGTTGGCGGCGTCGCGGCGCAGCGACCACTCGGGCGCCGGGTTGGTGAGCGGCAGCTTCAAAGCCTCCCAGACGCGATCGGCCACTTGCTTATCGGTGAGGTTGGGCGGGACCCGGAAGTCCACGATTTCAGCGGCGGCCTGGCGCCGCGGGCGGGCCTCCGGCGCCGGCAGCATCGTCACCGACAGGCCGGTGATGCCGTAGACGAGCAGGATCGTGAAGCTCAGCAGTCCCAGCCGGGCCAGGATTTTCTTGAGCAGCTCGTGCATCGGTGATTGGGTTCATTGTAGGCGGGCCGGGCGGGGCGTGGTAGGCTTACGCTGATGGGAGTTCGCACGATGGCGCTTGCCGGCCCGGCGGTCTTCGTTACGCTCGCCGGCCTCGAAGCCCAGTTGAGCGCCCCGAACGAAGCCGGCGTCTCCATGGGCCACCTGCACCTGCTCGTCAAGGACGTAACGGCGCACCGCAAGCTCTGGATCGAGGGCCTGGGCGCCGAGCCCGTCCAGCTCGGTCCCATGGAATTGCTCAAGTTTCCCGGAGTCTTTGTCGCCCTGCGGCAGGGTGAACCTGCCGGCGGAAGCGAAGGCTCGACGGTGAATCACCTCGGCTTCGCGGTCCGTGACCTGAAGGCGGCCGAGGCGCGCTGGAGGGCGGCGGGCGGTGAGGTCTATCCGACACGCCCCAACCCGAATCAGGTTTTCCTCCGCTTTCCGGACGACGTCAAAGTGGAACTGACCGAGGACCCCTCGCTGCGGGTCCCCATCGCCCACCACCACGTGCACTTTTATACGGCCTCGGTCGAGGAGACGCGCGCCTGGTACGTGAATACATTCGGCGCCGTGGCCGGGCGCCGCGGCCGGTTCGAGGCGGCCGACCTTCCGGGCGCCAATCTGTCGTTTTCGGAGGCTAAAGGCGCGGCGGCGGGCACGCGGGGCCGGGCGGTCGATCATATCGGATTCGAGGTCAAAGGCTTGAAGGCCTTTTGCGAAAGGCTGCAGGGGCAGGGCGTCCGCTTCGACCGGCCGTACCAGTTCATCGAGCGGCTGGGAATCCATGTCGCTTTCTTCACCGATCCCTGGGGAACCTACATCGAGCTGACCGAGGGACTGGGCGGCCTGTAGGCCGGGTTGAGATTCGAGCAGGCGCGTTCGCACCAACCCGATAAGAACGATGCCGGCGGCTGCGATCGATCAAGAAGAAGAACTCCACTGGCTGGCGTTGCGTCTGGTGGCCGGGCTGGGCGCCCGCGGCGCGGTGCGGTTGCTCGAACGGTTCGGCTTCCCGCAAGCCGTGTTCCGAGCCTCGCGAAGCGAGCTGGAGGAGGCGGGCCTGAGCGGCGCCGTGGCCCAGAGCATCGCCAGCGGCTGCGCGTTCGAGGAGGCCGTCCTCCAGCATCGGAAGATGCGCGAGTCGGGCGTGGATCTGGTTCCGCTGCGCGATCCCCGCTATCCGCCGCTGCTGCGCGAGATCTACGATCCTCCCGTCGTGCTGTTTGCGCGCGGCCGCCTCGAGCTGTTCCAGGCCCCGATGCTGGCCGTGGTCGGCACGCGCCGGCCGACGCCCTACGGGACGGCCGTCTCTGAGCGGCTCGCCGCGGATCTGGCGGGCGCCGGGCTGGTCATCGTGAGCGGTATGGCGCGGGGCATCGACACCGCCGCGCACCGGGGCGCGCTCTCGGCGGATGGCGAGACGGTGGCGGTGTTCGGTTGCGGCGCCGACGTGATTTATCCGGCCGAAAACCGAGGTCTGGCCGCCGAGATCGCCCGCAAGGGGCTCGTCGTCTCCGAGTTTCCGATGGGGACGCCGGGCCAGCCGCAGAATTTTCCGGTGCGCAACCGCATCATCAGCGGCATGAGTCTCGGCGTGCTCGTCGTCGAAGGCGCGCAATATTCCGGGTCGGCCATTACGGCCCGGCTGGCCATGGAGCAGGGGCGCGAGGTCTTCGCCGTTCCGGGGAACATTACCTCGAAGATGAGCTGGGGCCCTAACCTGCTGATAAAACAGGGGGCCAAGCTCGTCCAGGAGGCCGGCGACGTGCTGGTGGAGCTGCCCGTGGCCGAGCGCCGGCGCCTCGCCGAGCGCGTCCGGAGCCGCCGGCCCGCGGCGGAAATGCAAGCCGCCGATGGAACCGCGAACTCCCGGCAAGCATCTTTAGCCCTGGAACCAGCGGGCGAGGTCGCCCGCTCGGTGCTGGCTCTGTGCCGCGTGGATGCAGCCACCCATCTGGACGAGATCCTCGACAAACTCGAGCGGTTCTCCTCCTCGGAGGTGATTGCGGCGCTCTTCGAGCTGGAGATGGCGGGCCTTGTGCGCCAACTGCCCGGCAAGAACTTTGTTAAAGTGTGGTAGGCAGAGGGCCGGCCCGAACCCCCGAGGGCGGACTCCACTTCGTTAAACTTTCAAAGGAGGAATCGCAACCGGATCTCATGGCGAAATCGCTCGTCATCGTCGAATCGCCGGCGAAGGCGAAGACGATTGGCAAGTACCTGGGCAAGGACTACGCCGTCAAGGCTTCGCTCGGCCATGTCAAGGACCTGCCCAAGAACGAGCTGGCCGTGGATATCGAGCACGATTTCACGCCCCGCTACGAGGTGATCGAAGGCAAGAAAAAGCTGATCCAGGAGCTCAAGAAAGCGGCCCAGAGCGCCCAGGCGGTTTACCTCGCCGCCGATCCGGACCGCGAAGGTGAAGCCATTTGCCATCACCTGGCTGAGGAGCTTCAGGGCAACGGGCGCAGGAAGACGGGTCCGAAGATCTACCGGGTCATGTTCAACGAGATCACGGCGAAGGCCGTGCGCGAGGCCTTTCGGAACCCCGGCTTCATCAATCCCAACCTGGTGGATGCGCAGCAGGCCCGGCGCGTGCTGGACCGTCTGGTCGGCTACAAGATTTCTCCGCTGCTCTGGGACAAGGTGCGCCGGGGGCTTTCAGCGGGGCGTGTGCAGACCGTCGCTCTCCGGCTGATCGTCGAGCGCGAGCGTGAGATCCAGAGCTTCCAGAAGCGGGAGTACTGGACGATCGACGTCCACCTGAAGGCGCGCAAGCCGCCGATTCTCCAGGCGCGGCTGGCCAAGCGCGACGATCAAGCCGTCGAGATTCCGGACCAGGCCTCGGCCGACAAGCTGGTGGCGGCGCTCGAGAGTGCCGACTACACCGTCCAGTCGGTGACCACGCGCGAGAAGAAGCGCAATCCGGTGCCGCCGTTCACCACCTCGACGCTCCAGCAAGAGGCGGCACGGAAACTCCGCTTCAGCGTCAAGCGGACGATGGCGCTGGCGCAGCGGCTCTACGAAGGCGTCGAGCTGGGCGATCAGGGTTCGGTCGGGCTGATCACCTACATGCGCACCGACTCGACGCGCATCTCCGACGAGGCCCTGGCCGAAGTGCGCGATTTCATCGGGCGGCGCTACGGAGCGGAGTATCTGCCGAAGAGCCCGGTCTACTACAAGAGTAAGAAAGAGGCCCAGGACGCCCACGAAGCCATCCGGCCCACCTCGGTGCTCAACACCCCGGACGCGGTTGCGCCTTACCTGGGCGAGGACGAGCTGAAGCTTTACCGTCTGATCTGGCAGCGCTTCGTCGCCAGCCAGATGATGCCGGCCCTGTTTCTGCAAACGACGATCGAGGTTGCGGCGCGGGGCGCCGACGGGGCGCAGTATCTGTTCCGGGCGACGGGCTCGGCGCCGAAGTTCGACGGTTTTCTGGCGGTCTACGAGGAGGGTAAGGACCAGAAGGACGAGGAAGACGAGGAGCTGGAGCACAAGCTTCCGCCGGTGGAAGAAGGCGAAAAGCTCGGGTTCCGCTCGATCCACCCCGAGCAGCACTTTACCGAGCCGCCGCCGCGGTACACGGAGGCCACTCTGGTTAAGCAGCTGGAGGCCGACGGGATCGGCCGGCCTTCGACCTACGCCTCGATTCTTTCGACGATCCAGGAGCGCGAGTACGTCGTCAAGAAGGGCGGCCGCTTCTATCCTACTGAACTCGGCATGGTGGTCACGGACCTGCTCGTGGAATCCTTCGACGACATCTTCGACGTCCGCTACACGGCGCGGATGGAGGAGGAACTCGATGAGATCGAAGAGGGCAAGCGGGACTGGCGCGCGGCCATGGCCGACTTCTACGACAAGTTCAAGCTCGACTTGATGCGGGCCGAGACCGAGATGGCCAACATCAAGCGGATGGAGGAGCCCACCGACCAGACCTGCGAGAAGTGCGGCCGGCCGATGGTCATCAAGTGGGGGCGGCATGGCCGGTTCCTGGCCTGTTCGGGCTACCCGGAGTGCACGAACACGCGGGAGATCGCCATCGAGCTTCCCGAGGAGGAGCGCTCCGCGCTGGGTGATCAGGCCGAGGAATATTGCGTCAATTGCGGCCGGCCCATGGTGCTCAAGAAGGGCCGGTTCGGGCAGTTTTTCGCCTGCTCCGGCTACCCGGAGTGCAAGACGACCAAGCCGGTCAACGGCCAGCAAAAGAAGCCGGATGTGCCCCTGGAGGAGGCGTGCCCGCAGTGCGGGAGCCGGCTGGTGCTCCGCTCCGGCCGCTTCGGCGAATTCACCGCTTGCAGCAACTACCCCGCCTGCAAGTACATCAAGCACAAAACGATCGGCGTGGCCTGCCCGAAGTGCGCCGAAGGGGAGATCAGCGAGCGGCGTTCGAGGCGGGGCAAGATCTTCTACGGATGTAGTCGCTACCCGGACTGCGACTTTGTCTCATGGGCCAAGCCCGTGGCGGAGGCTTGCCCCGAATGCGGCTCGCCCTACCTGGTCGAGCGGTGGCAGAAGTCGGGCGCCGTGCTGAGGTGCCCCAACGAGGGGTGCGCCTTCAAGAAGAAGGCGGAACCCGTCGCGGTGCCGGCCTAGCGGCCGGCGCACAGGCCGGCTTGTGCTCCGGCGGGTGGCCAAGCTGGTCCTCCGGGC